>CAIWDQ010000578.1 GCA_903911455.1 uncultured bacterium | reverse complement strand
AGGCATCCACAGGATTTAGACCTTTACAATCATTTTGCGCAAAGCAATAATTAAAAAACTTAAAGCTATTGCTAGAATGTTTTAGGTATGAAAAACTATAGTTAAGGTGTGAACTTGGGGGTGTCTTACAAATATTACTACTTGATTTTCCCGTGACCGGTGGATAAAAGAGGTTAGTCAGATTTGTAGCGCGACTCGTACGAGCGAAATTTCCTATTATTCTTTTTTATTATTAGATGTATGTTTTCTCAATAATTGAGACTGCAATATTACAAACATTAATCGAATAAACAATAGTTTATTATTTAATAAAGCAATAATAATTTATTTATGAACTGGAATCACTAGCCCTGTATGGATTGTGAGTCTAAAAATTATTTTCATAATAAAAATAAAACTCCTAATAAAACAAAGTGACAGGGAGGGGGAGAGATAATGGAGTTTTAGCTATATGTAGTAGCTCCAAAGTTTTATTACATCATTATGAAATAATCAGTTCTTTGATTTACAAAAACGTGTTTTGTAATAAATAATTACAATATATTGAGTCTTTAGGTTAATAATCAATATATCAACCAAATCTTTCATCATTCAACAATAAACTTGCCTTGTCCTACAATACTTTTAGAATCATTGATCTGATAAAAATACATTCCACTTTGCCAATCCTTAATACTTATCTTAAATTCATTACCCAAATTGTTTTCTAATTTAGATACAATTTGTCCTTTTGTATTATAAATAATTATGGTATGATTTTTATTTTCATGATTAGGAAATCTAATAGTAGTTGTATTGTTTGAAGGATTAGGATATACTTCTATCTTATTAATCGTATTCTGAAGATCAGCAATACCGGCAGGCAAATAATTAATCTTAAACTTCATACTATAATTAATAGGAGTATACATATCATTAGGAATATCAACCTCAATATGAAGAATATTCTTACCATCAAAATGCTCAATAGCATGTATAACCAGATTGTAAGGACCTGATGAATCTATAACAGCAAAATTACTTATGTTGCCACAATAAGCAGGCAACTCAACAGGGGTATAGATGCGAGTATGACCGAAATGGAACTTATCCCAGACAGGATAAAATCCGTCAGGTTTTTTAAAAGTAAGATTAATGTTAAAAGTATTGGTATTGATTGAATCAAGAGTAGTTTTAGTGAGTATTAAAGAGTCGGAATGATTGTATTTATATGGATTAAAGAGAGGATCTCCAAAGTATATCCTGTTAGCTTTGCCACCAAGCATCGAGTTAGCTCCCGAATAAGTGTAAGGATCAAAAGTTCCTGAAGCTAAAATATCAGAACTATATGTAGAAGTCCCCTTAAGATAGACTCTTAGATTAGGAGCATTGCCCAGAAAACCCATCACAACAGCATCGTTAGATCTTTTTTGAATATCGCCCAAAGGCTCATGATACAGAAAAGCATTGTACACATCTTCCCCCTGATCGTTAGCATTATTAGCTCCACAAGGCGCAAAATACCCTGTAATACCTGTTTTAAGAATATTCAAACAATAACTAAAAGTATCGCTCATAGTATAAAACTCAACTACTCCCTGAGTATCGCCGAAAGTAGCAGCAATATCTCCCTCTACCATAACTTTCTTTGGTTCACCCGAATGACAAGCACCATTAAAGGCAACAGCAGGATATAAATTTAGCACTCCAATATCCTGACTGGTAAGCCCAACCCTTGCATAAGCAGGATTTTCAATCTTTGTAGAATCATAATTCCAAACCGGAGGAGTAGGAGTTGAATTGCCTCCATCAAACAACCATAACATATGGGGATCGCCATTATGACCAATATTTAAAATCTTTTTATTAGCCATATAAAAAGAGTTAGCATTAAAGAAATTCTTTCCACTTCCTGTATTACTTGTCTCAAGCCAAATACTTGAAGAAGAAACAGGGTTAAGATAAGTCATATAGCCATCAGTACCGCTATAAACCAGATTAAGAGAAGTAGCCACATAACCACCTTCCGACAATGGATAATTCTCAATATTATGAGTGTCGGCATAAATGATCTTATTTACAAAATTAACAGCATCCAATCCTGTCGCACCTGTAATATATCCATAAGAAAAATCGCTGAAAGGATCACTGTCAAGCTGAGTACTCAACATCATAAAACGACGGATAAAATTAATATACAATTCGGATGGTTTAACTACTACAGCAACATATCTGGGGGCTATACTCATAAGAGTAGGGAGTAGATATTCAACAGTTTCAGGATTAAAAGTAACGATCTGCGCATTCCGATAAGTACTAAGGATCTTTGCAGCATGATAATAATTATCGGAAGTATCGCTAACCGAACACAATACCAGATAGGTAGGTGTTTGTGAATATATTTTATTTAAGATAAAGAGGGAAGATATTAGTATGATTATAAAAGTCTTTTTCATAATTGTATTTCTAAATTGAATACAAATATACAACATTTTATCAAAAGAATAACAGTTTGGAAATATTATTTTTATTATTCAATAAATAAGATTCATAATTAAAGAAATTAATATTACATTTGTAAAGCAAAAATACAAAACTAAAAGTACTTAAATCATCACTAATACAGTACAATTATATTTAATTAAAATTAATAATATGATAAATCTTGAAGCGTTATTCAATATATCTTACGGATTATATATCGTTTGCTCAGGAGATAAAGATAAGGGCAATGGATATATATCAAATACAGTCTTTCAGGTTACATCAGAGCCGGCCAGATTTGCAGCAAGTTGTAATAAGAATAATTATACAACTGAGTTGATTCAGAAAACCGGAGCATTTTCAGTATCTGTTTTACATACCGAAGCTTCATCCGAAATAATTGGGAACTTTGGCTATAAAAGTGGCAAAGATGTTGATAAGCTTAAAGGAGTTAATCTTATATATGGTGAAACTGGGGTGCCGATTGTATTAGATGAATGTATTTCTTATTATGAATTTAAAGTAATACAGACTGTAGATGTTGGGACGCATATTTTATTTATTGGTGAGATGGTAACTGCCGAAAACATTGATACTACCAAAGAACCTATGACTTATCTTTATTATCGTAATATAAGAAAAGGCTTCTCACCTAAGAATGCACCTACTTATATTGATAAAACAAAGCTAGATACTAAATCAAGAGATGCTTCTTATAAAAGATTTAAATGTGAAGTATGCGGATACATTTATGATGAAGCCGAACACGATATTAAATTTGCTGATCTGCCTGACGATTGGGTATGTCCGATATGTTATACAGATAAAGCTGACTTTGTAGAAATCTAACCATTAAATTATATAAATCATGACAAAATCATTAAAAGGAATACAAACAGAACAAAACCTGCTGAAATCATTTGCAGGAGAATCACAAGCAAGAAATCGTTATGAATTCTTTGCAAGTGTAGCAAAGAAAGAAGGCTACGAACAAATAGCAGCCATCTTTATGGAAACATCAAATCAGGAAAAAGAACATGCAAAACGTTTCTTTAAATTCCTGGAAGGCGGAATGACTGAGATCACAGCTGCTTATCCTGCTGGAGTTATAGGAACAACTAAAGAGAATTTAAAAGCTGCTGCTGAAGGAGAACATGAAGAATGGACAGATTTGTATCCACATTTTGCAGAAGTTGCAAAAGAAGAAGGCTTCCCTGAAATTGCAACTGCTTATAAAATGATAGCAAAAGTAGAAGCAGAACACGAACGCAGATACCTTAAACTTTTACAGAACATTTCGGAAGACAAAGTCTTTATGAAAGATGGTAAAGTATGGTGGAAATGTTTGAATTGCGGCTATGTATATGAATCAGAAAAAGCGTTAGAAGTCTGTCCTGCATGCTTACATCCGAAAGCTTTTATGCAGGTAAGAGAAGAAAACTATTAATAGAATTATAGATTCATTACACTTTAAGTGTGAACAAGTTTATAACAGATGTTGTTTAGCTTGTTCACACTTTTTTTATAATTAAAAACATTAGCTATTTAATGAAAAAAACTATTCTCGCTAGTCTCCTTCTTTTCATATCTATAAATTATACATATTCACAAATTGATACACTTTCTTTACTAAAGAAAGTGATGAGTAAATACAGTACTTCACTTAATGGGTCTTTTGAATACACTACTAATGCTAATGTAGATGAAGCTGATAACTTAATCAGAAAGAAAGTCTGGTTTGTAAAAGATAAATCACTGAAGAATCTGGTTTCTTTAAGACTTGAGAATTATAAAAATAATAAGCAACTTGAATCAATTATAATCTTAAATGAGAAGCAGAAGTATTATATAAATCCTTTAAATAAAAGAAGTGATCTGTGTACGTTTAATTTTCTGAAAGGCGAAGAATTAGATAATTTCTATTTAAAGATTGAAGAAGAAAGCTTGCCATCGTTTATGCTTCTTGAAAGTGATGCAGATAAAATGGCTAAGAGCCTGATGACTGAATTAAGAATGCATGAGAATTTGTTTTTAGAAACAGTTAATGATACTTTAATTAATGGTATAAATTGTTTTGGAATAAAAATCACAGATCATGACAAAAATAATGGATATATACCTGATATTACAGGAAAAGGGAATGAAAGATATGCTGACAGGAAGATAGAAAATACATATTATAGTAAGAAAGATACCTCAGTAATATTAAAGGTTGTGAGATTTATTTATACTAATCCTGACTTTGAAAAAGTAATTATTGAGAATATTTCTACTCAATCATTAAATGAAAAACAAAATACAAACATTAATTTCTTTACTATCAAATCAGATTCTTTAAGGGGCTATTTCCAAACTAAAACTAGCTATAATGGAATAGCTTTTATTCCTGAGATAGGTGAATATTCTATTAAAAAAGCATCAATAATTAATGGAATAACTTTAGATGGGAAAACTTTCAGTCTGGATCAGATTAAAACTAAATATATATTACTTGGATTTTGGTCAACTGATTGCTACGAATGTATGTTGCAATTAACTGCTTTTAATAAAGAATATGAAGAGTTAAAAGCAAAGGGTCTTACTTTTATTGCTATTAATTCAACAGAGAAGAATGATGAGCAAATGAAAGAGTTTCTTCAGGAAAAGGAATTTAAATTTCAAATTATATTCTCAAAACAAGCAGGAAAACGTTACCAAACTAATAAAAATAATATTGTTTATCTCTTACTAGATAATGATTTTTATATAAAAGAGGTATATCATGAATTAAACCAAGATATCGTAAAGAAAATAAAGAAGAAGTTGAAATAAGACTAATAAAGAGCTTGTTGAATTAAAGTTTTCAAATACTTTTCCGTAATTAATATTTTAGTATAGCTTATTCTTTTATT
>CAIWDQ010000577.1 GCA_903911455.1 uncultured bacterium | reverse complement strand
TGTTTTGATATTTTAGAAGAAGTAGGAATTCCGATTCCAATTTCTCAAATTTATAAATCAATGAAAATAAAATTTCCTGAAACTAATTATTCTATTAATTCGATAAAAGCCATGATGCTTTTAAAAAAGAATATGTTTATTCATTTTGGAAAAATTAATAAGTATGGACTTAAAAAATGGGAAGGCATTAATTCGAATATTAAAGGTGGCAATATCAGATCAATAATAGAAGAGTATTTGGGCATGTCGAAAACGCCAAAGCATATTACCGAAATTTTTAGATATGTATCAAAATATAGAGATGTAACTACATATAGTATATTGGAAAATATTAAATCAAATTACAAAAAAAACTATGTTTTCTTACAAGATGGGTACGTAGGGCTCATAACTCATAAATATGATAAAACCCTAGTTGTGAATAAAATTCCTCACAAAAATTGGAACGAACGGTTTGAGGATTTAAAACAATTTTTTAAAAATAACAATAATATTAATCCTAAAATAACTTCGAAAGATAAAAATGAGAGGTCATTATATTCATTCTGTTACCATGTCAGAAAAGCTTATGAAAATGGTGTTTTAACAAAAGAAAGAGAAGAACTGCTTAAAGGTATTAACTTCTCTTTTGCAATACATCTCAACAACCAGAAAAAATAATTCAATCTCATTTATTATTGAAAGTTTCCAAAATCCGAAGTTAGCATTTATCTTATAGATTTCGAAACTTAACAATCATAGAAACAGTTATCCTGACTGAAGAAATGTAGATTGTATAATAAACAGAATCAATTATGAATTACAAAATTCACTTTATCGATATTGAAGTAATAGTTTATAATAAGCAAGTAATTAATGAATCGGACTTATAAGACAACCATTAACACGATGTATAGATGATTGTGGAACATGTTTAATAATTAAAATTGCAACCATAAAAGAAAGCAGCAGCTTATTTAAGATGTAATGTAAATGTAAGGGATGCTTTATAGCATCAAAAGGGGGAAGAATGCAAAACATTTGGGGAAGCTTACCATGTACGAGATTTTTGTGCAATGAACGGGGGGAAGATGTTAAAACATGGGGGGATTTTACAATGAAAGGGGGGAAGCGGCACATACGGAGGCTTAGTTTGCAAATGAAGTGGGGGTATCAGTACATACTGAGACGTATTTTACACATGTAATGGGGGAAGCAGCACATGCGAAGACGTGTGCGGCTTATACGGAGTCGTGAGCAAATGATGATTAATACAGCCTTAAATATAACTTATATCAACTTCCTTTAGAAACTTCTCTTCCAACAAGCGAGCAATCCGCTTAACTACAGTACGACGGATCTCTAATTCAACTGGAAGACTTGGGTCTTGATGAGCGATATTAATACGGGTGCCAATTACAAGATGAATCTCATCGCTTTCGAGTAACATTTTAACTATTAGGTCGGCAGGACCTTTCCCAAGCTTTGTCTGAACTGAATAAGTCCTTAGTATTTCAGAAACTTTACTTAATGTAAGAATACCTTCAGTGATAAGATCGATACCTTCCATATGCGAAACAGGAGGAAGATCGGAGTCATGAAATTCAAAACTATCAGTAATCTCTTTATTTAATTCTCTTGAGATAATATCGGCAGTAGTTGCACCACAAAGTATCTTTGTACCATTAAAATCTCTTACTTTTGAAGCATATTCTACATCTTTATTTTTTTCGTAAGGAGGTCCAGTGCAAATAAGCAGTTTACGCGGATCGCGAAGATAGATAACTGCACAACTTGTATCATCTTTAGACTGATAATTATCATTGATATTAGCCATATTCACAACCTTTGATGCCAATCGTTGAGCAGATATGTAACGATCTTGTTTTACTAAGGATTGTATATACTCTTGCAGATTATCACGCCCCCATCCGAAAAGAAATTTATCATTTCCCCCCATACCGGATTGGGTTATACCGTCCGAACAAAAGATAATCCTATCCTCTTTGCGAGGTTTAAAAATACACGAAAGTAATTCCTTGCCTGCATTCATTTCCGAATTTAAATAAATACAAGTCCATTCAGGTTCGAGTATCTCAGTGCCTCTTAAAATAATACATTGAGGATTGTCGTACTCCAATATCCTGACTTCACCATCCGAATCAATATCAATAATAGTAAAAGTGGAATAACTAATCTTGCGTTCACTGCATACAGGGAGAGTATTCATTATAATATCGGCAATCTTGCGGCTGTCTTTATGTTCTTCAGAGAAGTTAACAGCCATCGTTGCAGTTAATGTTGCAAGGATATTAGCTTTTACACCGTGCCCCATACCATCAGAAAGTACTGCAATGATCCTGTTTTCTTCTTTTATCTTACGAGATATAAAAACATCACCACAAATACGTTCGCCTTCATAGTTCTTTTGCTGTATATTAACTTCTATATGAAACTTTTCATCCATATTTTATTATTTCTTTTTGGATTTATAAGATTCAATAATAGAATTAAGCATTTTCTCTGTTTTAGCAGCACCTTCACCCAACAAAAAACCTATCTGCTGAACAAGTTGAAGGTTTTCATCAATAACATCATTCACTCTGTTAATAACTTCTTCAGACCTTACTTCGGGCGAGTACATATCTCTTATTATAGCACCAACTATTTTTTCATTCTTTATGGTGAAGATCGAAACATTCAACAATCCTTCGCGGAAGTGAACATCGCGGTTTAAAACATCCTCATTACTAGTCAAAACAAAAGAAAACAGCTTATAAAACTGAACAGGAAGCAATGTCTTAAGATCAGCACCAACTAAACCAGGAATGATTTCATTAATTTCATTAGCTTCCTCTCCTAAAATAGTAATAAAACCTTGATTTGACTGAATGATTTTAAGATGCTCGTCAACGATAACAACACCTGCATTCAGCTTTTGAAGCATAGTACTAACTGTTTCGGAAGCTTCTTTAGCTTTTAGCTGTTCTATTTTAGCAAGTTTCTCCGACTTCTTAATTGTATCTTGAGCTTTGGCAAGATTATCATTGGTTGATTTTAGTGCTTTAATGTATTCCTGCTTGCTCTTTAATGAAAAAGTAATACACATATCAGGTTTGGCTAATCCTTTAGCAACTGAAATAGCGAAATCTCTACACGACTTATATCCACAAGCTTCGCAACCTGCATTATCATGATAATCCATCTTACCGATAGCTTTTAAAACTTCATGAATTTCTTCTTCTGTAGGTTCAGGCAAACGTTGATCATCAACAGTAAACTCTCTATTGAAATCCAATTCACTAAATTGAGCAATCTCTTTTTTCCACTTCTCCATATCAAATTCCTGAAGACGTTTGTTAGCATATTCGGTAACTAAAGTACGGCGAATAAACTTCTTGCCTCCTCTTGAGGTACCTGGTCCCATCAAACAACCTTCACAATAAAAGAGATTAAAGTTTTGCTTTATAAACTCAATGCTTGCTTCAAACTGAGCTATTGCTCCCAATACATTTAACTTACCTTCGGCCGAAGTAATGGTACTTGTTAGTAGGTTTTCATCAATATCTACAGCTTGTAATATTCCATTGTAAATAGGGAATAGTGATCCTTTATAACCTAAAGGTGCATCAAAATCAGAAAACTCTAAGGTGGTTTCATGAATACTGTATTCCTCAAATAACTCTCTTAATTCTACAAAAGTAAGAACTTCATCAACTGATGAATTAGTATCATGTCTTTTAGCTGAATTCTTGGCAGCAATGCATGGACCTATAAACACAACCTTAACATCATCACCATAAATCTTTTTAACAACTTTGGCAGTCGTCATAAAAGGTGAAATTAAAGGAACAAGATTATGTACCAGATCAGGATGAAACTTTTCTATTAGAGAAACAATAGGAGGGCAGATTGATGTGATACAATACTTGCCGTTAAAGTGTTCGAAAGCAGCTTTATATTCTTTAGCAATCAGATCAACTCCAAACGAAACTTCATTCACATAATCAAAGCCCAGCTGACGGATCATGCTTACAAACTTACGGTAATCAGTTATGTCGTCAAACTCGCCTGATATACTAGGGCCCACTATAGCAGCAACTTTATGTTTGGAATGCAACAGCGTTTTAACTTCTTCTTTAGAATTTGTGTAAACAACAGCTTTTGGCGAACATACATTCAAACAACTCCCACATCCTATGCACATATCATGGTTAACTTCAGGAAATTCCTGATTCGTTTTTACCTGAATTGCATTCACAGGGCAAGCTCTTACGCATGCATAGCAAACGGTACATAGTTCTTTATTAATTTCGATTAATGGTATGCTCATTTTGTTGCTTGAATTTAATTCTTTTTCTTAAAAGTTTTGTCAAGAATGCCAGTAATATTCTCACTACTTACTTTTTCGTTCATCACATCTTCAATTTTAACAAAAGGGCCTTTATCACACTTCCCAAAACAATGGTTACCATGAAAATACACTTCTTCTTCAATATTATTTTCTTTCAAATAATTATTGATAACCTTTACTGAATATTTATTTCCTCTTGCAAAACAAGAGCTGCCCAAACAGATAACAATCTCTTTTTTATTGTCCATGCGTTGCTTAATTTCCTTGGTCAAAATTACTAATTAAACCTGAATAAAAGCTTTTTTTTTATTTTTATTTAATTATTCTTTTAAAAAGAGTATATTTGCATAAAAAATTCAAAGCTATGGCACATCATAATGAAGACTCACATTTGAGTAAAGAAGAACTAGAATTCAATGATTTTGTAAGACGTGGTGACGATTTTATAAAGATTCAGATCTACCGTAATGCAAGAGAATGTTACACCTTTGCTTTAGAAAGTAATTTTAACAACGAAATTGCTGAAGCAAAACTTAAAGAGTGTAATGCATTAATAAAATCAGAATCAAGGATGATAATTAATGTTGTAGCTGTAATGGCAATTGCAGCAATTGTTATTTTTCTTGTTTAATAG
>CAIWDQ010000576.1 GCA_903911455.1 uncultured bacterium | reverse complement strand
TATTAAATCAATAAGCATCTCATTATTGATAGCATGTCCTTCGGAATATTCTTTGTAAACGGGATTGATATTAAGTGTTTTTAAATAAGCAACACTAGTTCTGGCATAATGTATGTTTAAAGTTTGATCTTTGGTACCATGCGAAATAAATACTTTCAATTGCTTTAATTTATCATTGGATGCAATTAATGGCTTAACTTCTTCTAATAGTCTCCCACTCATAATTCCGATACCTTTAACTAAATCAGGCCTTGTAAGTCCTACACAATATGACATAATTGCCCCCTGACTGAAGCCACATAAATATACTTGCTGTTCGTCAATAGAAAACTTTTGCTTGAGTTCGCTTATAAATTGAATAATGATTGTTCTTGATTTCTCTTCCTGTTGAGGATTATAGATAGGTTTACCTGTCGAAAAATCAACTTCATACCAAGCATAACTCCCTTGACTTAAAGTTATAGGAGCTCTTGTTGAAATAATAAGATATTTATCAGGAAATTTATCGGCAAATGAAAATAAATCTTCTTCATTGCTACCTACTCCATGCAATAGGATAATTACCGGAGGTTTATCTGATTTTATTTTGGGTTGTCTTACTAAATAATGTAGAATCATTGTTGTGTCGTTTGCTTTTAATGATGAATTTAAACCAAAAAATATTATTAGTGATGCTATTAATAGTCTCATATTATATTATGCTTTATCTATTTTTAGTGCGGTCATTGAAAGTGAACCTGCAACCAGTTTATCATTGAATAAACTAACTTTTTCATTCTCTTTTTTCAAACCTAATACATAAAGCAAAGGTAAGTAATGTTCGGGAGTTGGTACAGCTAAGGCAACTTCTTTGCCTAATGATTGATAATTAATGAGCTGTTTATGATCGTTTGAAAGGATTAACTTTTTAACTTTGTCACTTGCTTCTTTTGCCCAATCAAAACCATATTCGCTAGCATCTAGCTTATCCCAGGCAACCATTCCGAGATTGTGCACTATGTTTCCACTTCCTACTATCAACACGCCTTTGTTACGAAAAGTTGAAAGTTCTTTGGCTAAGTTGTAATGATATTGTGGAGCTTGAGAATAATCAATGCTTAATTGAATGATTGGGACATCCGCTTTTGGATACAAACGACTTATGACGCTCCAGCAACCATGATCAAGTCCCCATTTAGTATCGAGACCAACAGTAGTATTTTTAATTGTATCTTTAGTTTCTTTTGCAAGTTCCGGATTACCGGGAGCCGGATATTGTACATTGAACAATTCTTTGGGAAATCCACCAAAGTCATGAATAGTGTCAGGTTTTTCTGTTGCAGTTACAAAAGTTCCTTTGGTTTCCCAATGTGCAGATATACATATAATAGCTTTAGGTTTAGGTATTGTTTTTCCGATATCTCTCCAACCGGTTACAAATTCATTTTCTTCGATAGCGTTCATAGGGCTACCATGTCCAAGAAAAAGTAAAGGCATTAATTCTTCAGTGTTTGTAAAAGGTTCAGTTATCTTAATTACATCATTTATTTTCATAGCAACATATGTTATAGGTATTAAAGCTAAAGATTCTAAAAATTTTCTTCTTTCCATCTTATAAATATAGTTTATATAATAATTACCTTTGATATAAACAATCAAAGTTCATTTTTATTTAATAAACACAAAATTATTTTTTTTATGAATCCAGTCAATGTCTAATTTAAATATATTGCATATAAAAAGACATTATTATGTGGAATTATACTTAATAAATAGAATTGAATATTTTTTGTGAACCTTAAATTCATTTTTACATCAAAAATCAGATTTATTAGTCACCAAAATATGTTTTAATCATTAAAATTAAATCGTTACCATTAATTGGTTTTGCTAAATAATTATTACATCCTGCTTCTAATATTCGCTCTTTGTCACCCTCCAATGCTAAAGCTGATTGGGCTATAATAATTAAATCTTTATTCAGTTTTTTGATTTGTCGGGTAGCTTCAAGTCCATCCATTACAGGCATATCTATATCCATTAATATTAAATCAATATCATGATTTCTTTTGTAAAGCTCTATTGCCTCCTCTCCATCAAAAGCATGAAGAAAAATATACTCTTCTCCTTTTAAAATTTTTGTAATTAAAAAATCAGAGATTTCATCATTTTCTACAATTAAAATTTTTAGTTTCTTTGCTGAATTATTATGTTCAGCAATCTCGTCTACATTTTTCATACTAACTCCTTTTTCCTTTTTAATATCATTTGGGATTGTAAAATAAAACTTAGAACCTTTTCCTACTTCACTTTCAAGCCATATCTCGCCACCTAATATTTCAATATAAGATTTTGAGATTGCTAAGCCCAGGCCTGCTCCCTGAAAAGCTCTTTTATTTTCGATATCTGCTTTAATAAAACGCTCGAAAATTGCTGTCTGTCTTTCGATTGGGACTCCAATACCAGAGTCTTTTACATAAAACATTATATTATTAAATTTAATATCACATCCATATTCAATGCTTCCTTTATCAGTAAACTTTATTGCATTATTTACAAGATTAGTTAGAATTCCATATATTTTTTCTTTATCAGAATTAATGATAGATGCATCAGCAGATAATGAGTTTTTGAATGACAATAGTATTCCTTTTTGCTCGGCTTCAGGTTTAAAGAAAGTATATATATATTCCAGAATATCATTTATATTTATTTCAGAAATAACAACCTCCTTTGAGCCTGCTTCTATCTTAGAAATAGTGATTATATCATTAATAATATTTAACATTCTCTGGCCACTTCTTTCGATGATACTAATGTAGTGTTTCTGCTCGTTTCCAGTAAGCTTAGGTTCCTTTAACAAGTCTGCAAATCCAAGTATTCCATTCATTGGAGTTCGAATTTCGTGACTCATGTTTGCTAAAAAAGCTGTCTTAAGCCTATTACTTTCTTCTGCTTTTTCTTTTGATTTTATCAAGTCTTGTTCTGCATTTTTACGTTCTGTGATATTTTCGTGCATAAAAACAAAATGCTCAAGTTTACCATAATTATCTTTTAATGGAAAAAGGATAGCTCTTATCCAAACTGGCTTATCAAGAAGTTCTGTGTCGGTATCGCGAATATTATAATACACATCAGGAAATTGAATAACCTCACCTTCTCTTACTTGTTCAATTAAATCTTTAAATCCTTTCTCTTTAAGATCCTCAAAAATTGAAAAATCTGTTGGAGGCATAGCCCCAAAGAGTTTAATAAAAGAAGGATTTACTTTTAGAGTATAACCATCTTTATCTACTATTTGAATTGATATCGGATTTTTCTCAATGATATCATTTAACAATTCTTTCGCATGTTTACTCTCTGTAATATTTTCATGCATTAACACTATTTTCTCTGGAGTTCCGTTGATATCAGTTAAAGTGAAACCTATTGCTTTTGTCCAGAAAGGATGATCTGGAAAAGATGGATCAATATCACGTACATTATAATACGAATCAGGGAAGTTAACAATTTCTCCTTTTTTAATCTGTTCGAACAACTTTCCAAATCCTTGTTTTAATAATTGTTTATCTTTAAAAATTGAATAACTAGCAGGTGGTTTTGCTCCAAAAAGAGCATTATGTGCAGAATTTGTTTGAATTGGATATCCCTCTATATCCAGAATTTGAATTGACATTGGATTTTTTTCAATAATGTCCTTAAATAATGCTTCTGATAATTTGCGTTCAGTAATATCTCTAGCAATAGAATAAAGATACGTTTTATCATTAAATTGAGTAACATTAGTACTAACTTCAACAGGAATGATTTTACCATCTTTGGTAAGATGTTCGGTTTCTACTAATGCATGTTTATTATTAATTATTTTATTCATCAATATTGCAACATTTGGTTTTGTTTTTTCTGAATTAATATCAAATGTAGATTTTGATAATAATTCTTCTTTTGTATAACCTAAACGTTCACAAGCAACATTATTAACCCTTATAAACTTACTTGACTTCCCATCCTCACTTAATTCGGATACAAACACTGCATCATTAATACTATCAAACAACATACGGTATGTTTCAACGCTTTCTTTCAAAGCCACCTCAGCATGTTTGCGATTTGTAATATCAACTGCTGTGACGAAACAATGTTCGTTTCCCGGACTAGCAATACCTGTTAACTGAAAATACTCATGTTTATTATATTTATTTATAATAGTTATCTCACATGATTCTTTAATATTACTTTCAAATACTTTTTCAAGGAATTGAAAAAATATTAGCTTAGATTCATGTGTAATATATAATCCAAAAGCTTTATTAATTAATTGTGAACGATCATTACCAAGCATTTTTGCTCCGTTTAGATTCAATTCAATGATAAATCCTTCTTTCGTAAGCGTAAAGTATCCTGAAGGGGCAAAATCATACAATTCGGTAAATCTATCATTTGCAAAAGCAGCTCGTTCTGTTGCAAGTATAAGCTCTTCGTTTTGTAATTCAAGTTCTATTTGGTGAACCTCAAGTTCATGAATGAGCTTATTAAAATCAATATCTTTAAGAGAAGTAAATTGTTTAAGCTCTCTTTTTTTATGTATATCTTCTGCCTTTTGACGAAGATTTATAGCATCTGATTTGTTTTCTTTATTCATGTTGTTTTATTTATTGTCCACAACTATTTTTAATACCCCAACCCCTTATTATTACTTCTTTCTTAAAAACCCCAACTCCTAATTACTATTTCTTTTTAAATAACCCCAACTCCTTATAAAGCGGCTATAATTATCTTATTGTTATTATAATTCAATTACTACATTTCTTCTTTTCTGTTTTATATAATTAACAATTATTCTCCAATCTGTTTTAGCCCCTTTTTAAGGGGTTGGGGTTATTTTATACTACATTATTACACTATGTTTAACCAATGGATTGCATATTCTTGTTCTGAAAAAACTTTTAATATGTAATTGCCTCCAGAGAATATATCTCCTACTAGTCCTGCAAAAGCTGTATTGACAGGATCTAAATGAATTACAGCATGACGGATTGAATTAAATTTAAACAAATGACTCTTTAATCTCTCAATTATTAAGTGTAATTCATCCTCAATTAAAGTAATATTTGAAAAACGAGCATCTTCAAGGATTCTCAAATCCCTTGGCAATGAATCGTCATTTGAAAAAGAATCAATTGCTTTAAACATATGGTTTATTCCAAAAAATCCACTTACAGTAATTAATAAAATTCCTTCACTTTTATTGAATGTATAGTCTATCATTTTATGTTTTCCTAATTTTTATTTTTTTATTCTTAATTTTTATTTTAAATCTTCTCCCTTATCTGGCATTGAACTACCTTTGTATTACCAACTAAATAAACATTACTTATAAATTCAACATTTATCTTACGTTTATCTGCTGTTTCGAGTGGTAAATCTTCATAACGAATAAACTCAAATTGTTGCAATTCATGAAACTTTTCTTTATTAGCTACTAAGTCTTTAAAAGTTCCTATTTCCCAGATAGCTTTCGTCAAAAAATGTTCTTGCGAATATCCAAGCATTTTAACTAAATAAGGATTAACATCCATAATCTTACCTGTAACTGCATCAAGTATAAGCATACCATCTTGCGAAGTTTCGAATAATCTGCGATATCTGGTTTCCGATTCACTTAATTCTGCCTTTGCTTTTTCGGCAACAGTGATATCATTAAATGTTATTACCAATCCATTTATATGATCATCAAATGTACGATAAGGCATGATACGAACTGTATACCATCTACCATCATTAGTTGAAATTGAAGTCTCGATAGTCATCAATGTTTTTAATACTTTCAAGGCATCATTACCTATTTCAGAGTACTGCAAATCTGTGACTAAATCAGTAAAAGGACGACCAATATCTGATTGTCTTAATTTAATAATATGTACTGCATTATCTGTATATCTTCGTATGTTAAGCTCTTTATCAAGAAACAAAGTCGCAATTTCGGTACTATTAAGCAAGTTTTTCATATCATTATTAGCCTGAATAAAATCATTTACTTTATTCTGAAGCTCTGCATTTACTGTTTGCAATTCCTCGTTTAAGCTCTGCATTTCTTCTTTACTGGTAGTAAGTTCTTCGTTGGTCGATTGCAACTCTTCATTAGTGGATTGCAATTCCTCATTTGTTGATTTTAATTCTTCCTGCGATGATTGCATTTCTTCTCTTGTACTTTGCAGGTTTTCGTAGCTGCGGTTAAGTTCAAGTTCCAGCTCTTTTAGTTTGCCTTTTGATCCCTTTGTTGCTACCGAAGTACTATTAGCTTCGTGTATTACTACTGCCGGAACATCAGTAAACACGATTATTGTCATGTCTTTTAAGGCTTCAGGGCTTTTAAGACGTTGTACTGTAACATTTACAAATTGAGTACCTCCATTAGTCCCTACTTTAATATTATGCAATACCACAGGTTCAACATTTTGCGAAGCTTTACGAAACGCTGATGGAAGTTCTTGTGCTATGCCTTCGCGTGCCATTGCGTATATATTCCAATTAGCTTTTCCTGCAACGGGTTCCAGATATTTACCCGTTTTACCTGTAATAAAAATAATATCTCCTTTATCGTTAACCAATACACTTGCTGGAGCAAAACGTTGCAATAATATCTGTTCGGTAAGTGTTTGGATATTGTCTACTATTTTAGGAGCTGTCTGTATAAACGTAGTATCTTTTTTTGTACGGGTAAAAGAACTGGGAAAATCTATCAAGTCAAGTAATAATGGTGATGCTACTCGCTTATATATTTTTAGCTTTTGATCAAGTTCTTCAAACCCATCGTTATTTTTACCAAGTGTTTCGGCTGTGCCCAATACCATTACACCATTTGCATTAAGGCTGTAGTTGAATAAAGAAATTATTTTCTTTTGCAACGCAGGCTCCATATATATCAGCATGTTTCGGCATGTAAGTATATCCAACTTAGTAAATGGCGGATCTTTAATTACATTTTGTGGCGCAAATACTACCATTTCGCGGATAGCAGTATTTACACGATAACATTCGTTTTCAAGAACAAAGAATCTATTTAATCTTTCGTTTGATACATCTACGGCTATATTTGATGGATATACTCCTTTTCTTGCTACCTCAATAGCATCACTATCAATATCAGTTGCAAATATCTGTAGGCTTAGTTTCTTTCGTATCGATAACTTTTCCATCATTTCATAAAAAACAATAGCAAGAGTGTAAGCTTCTTCTCCCGTTGAGCAAGCAGTTACCCAGGCTCGCAATACATATCCATCAGGTAAGTCTTCTATAAGATCTTTGAAGACTTTATTTTTAAGCTTTTCCCATAATGTACTATCTCGAAAGAAGCTGGTAACACCAATAAGTAATTCTTTGAAAAGTATTTTTATTTCTTCAGGGTTTTCCTGACAAAAGCGGACATAATTATGTATTTTATCTATCTGATGTATCCCTTTTCGTCTTTCGATGCGTCGCATTAAAGTATTTTTCTTATACAACGAAAAGTCATTACCAGTCTGTTGGCGAAGCAATAATATTATTTTCTCAATACTCCCTATTGTTTTAATATCAATCAGGGTCTCAATATTAGTAATAGGAGTGTATTTTAGCGAATTTATAAGTTTAGCAGGTAATTCTTCGGCAGGAGCTATTATATCAGCAATTACAGCTTGTACTGCACTTTGAGGCATCCCATCAAATTTGGCAGTGGCTGGAGTTTGAACCAACACCATACCATTTTGTTCTTTAATAGCTTTTATGCCTATACTCCCATCCGAACCTATTCCCGAAAGGATTATCCCTATACTATTTTCTCCGGTATCATCTGCAAGCGATTTAAAGAAGATATCAATTGGCAGGCGTAATCCACGCGTTTCTATAGTCTCGAACAAATATAGCGTTCTATTTAATATCGACATGCTTTTGTTGGGAGGTATCACATATACACAGTTTGGCTTTACTTTCAGCTTATCTGTCGTCTGCATCACTTTCATAGCAGTGAAGCGCTGCAATAGCTCAGGCATCATACCTACATGTGTTGGGTCTAAATGCTGAACAACAACAAAAGCCATCCCATTGTCCTTAGGCATATTTGTAAAAAACAGTTCTAAAGCTTCCAGTCCACCGGCAGAAGCACCTATGCCAACTATCGGAAAATCATCAGCTTTTATAGTATCTACTTTTTTAAGCTTCGATGCTTTATTGTCCATATTAATAGGAGTATCTGCTTTTTTTGTTGTCATTATTTTAATTTTAAGTAAAATTCTTAATGCATAAACTTCCAAAAAGTAAGGTTAAATTCCATT
>CAIWDQ010000575.1 GCA_903911455.1 uncultured bacterium | reverse complement strand
ATAAGTTTCAGATTTATTATTATTAATGTTATTTACTACAATACAAACTTAGTAATTATTTCTGAAACTTATTTTTTGCAAACATACGAACTTAAGTACTTAGAGTTGAAAGGTAATAAACAATAGGCAAAATAATAAAAACCTTCATCATTAAGTTGATGGAGGTTTTTTTATGATTAACTAAAAGAACTTATTATTTTTCTTTGTGATGTTGTCTTTTTTTATACTTTTGTTTCGTTAATAAAACAAACTGAAATGAGAAAAAAAATCACTTTAATCTTTGTACTTTCATCACTTACAATCTTTATTATAAGTTGTAATAATGATAAAGATAATACCAAAGAAATTTCAAAAGAAGGTTCGGTTGAAAGTGTTATAACTGTTAATCATCTTAGCGATAGCCTTGATCTGGTTGAAACCACTTATAAAATTTGGTCAAAGAATGTAATGGTTAATACATTTGTACATACTGATACAATTCCTTCATTGGGGACTACTACTGATAGAGATGATGATGGCAATCCAACTGGTATGCCTTATCCAAAGGATTACGAAGTATTTATTACAGTAAAATAAAATCATGAAGAAATCAAATTTTATTAAGCTGGTGTTGGTTGCTGCAACGATAACTGCTTGTAGCAATCGAAATAATCTTCACGAAAGAAGAGTTTATATGCGGTCGGATTCTACTGCGGGCTATTCGCATGTGCATCACTTTGGTCATGGTATGTTTTTTTATGCTTTCAGACCCTACGGAATGTATCATGTAGGAGGCTTTAACAGAGTAGGATACTATTCATCATCAATACATAGCAGTTCGAATGTAGGCACTAATGCCGCAAAAGGAAGTATATCAAGAGGTGGATTTGGTAGCAGTGGCTTCCACGCTTCATCATAAATTATTTTAAATTATTATGAAAAGACATACCATTACTCCCCGACAAAACTGGCAGCAAAAGGTTGAAGAATTAGGTTTTAGTTTTCATTCGACTGATGCTGTTTATTGGGACGAATCAGTTTACTATGAGCTCTCGATGGATGAAGTTGACAGGATTGAAAAGGCAACTAACGATCTTTGGGAAATTTGTTTGGAAGCTGTTCAACATGTTATTGATAAAAAACTTTATAGTAAATTTCATATCCCTGAATGGTTTGTGCCTCATATAGAAAGTACATGGAATAATGATGCTCCTGCAATATATGGTCGTTTTGATTTTACTTTTAAGAATGGTGTGCCTAAACTTCTTGAATTTAATGCCGACACTCCTACTTCTTTGTTCGAATCGGCAGTAGTACAATGGTATTGGTTGCAGGATTTTGATTCAAAATGTGATCAATTTAATTCAATTCACGAAAAACTTATAGCTTACTGGGCTTATCTTAAGGATTATCTTTATAAATATACTTTGCATTTCACCACAATCAAAGATACGCTCGAAGATTTTACCACTACCGAATATATGCGCGATTGTGCTATGCAGGCAGGTCTGGATACCAGTTTTATCTATACTGATGAGATAGGTTGGGATAATGATAATGCAATGTTTGTTGATCTTCAAAACTTCCCTATTAAAAATATCTTTAAGCTTTATCCTTACGAATGGCTGGTGAATGAGAGCTTTGGCAAAAACATAATTGCTGATGTTAACAAAACTATCTGGATTGAACCAAGCTGGAAGATGATCTTATCAAATAAGGCTATACTCCCAATTTTGTGGAGTTTAAACAAAGGGCATGAAAACCTATTGGAGTCTTATTTTGAAATGGATAAATATATGCTAGGCAGTGATTATGTAAGAAAACCTATACTATCCCGCGAAGGGGCAAATATACAGATGGTAAAGAACTATAGTGTGCTTTCAGAGACTGGTGGTGAGTATGGATACGAAGGATATATATGTCAGGAATTATGTCCTTTGCCCGATTTTGATGGTAATTATCCTATGATAGGTAGTTGGATAGTTGGACAGGAAGCTGCAGGAATAGGCATTAGAGAGAGCAATAATTTAATTACAGACAATTTAAGCAGGTTTGTGCCTCATCTGATAGCATAGATTAATACATTATTTCAATTCAAAACATTTGCTAATCTAAAGAAGTGCATCCGAGATATGTTAGTTTTACTAAGAGACATCTTGAATATTTATTAGTTTTCACACTATAATAATAATTAATCATCCGCCTCATCAATAAAATATCAAAAAAAACAATAACAATTCTCAATTGTATTATATAAAGTAGTATCTTTACACACTTAAAACCTAATAATTTTTAATATGAGAAAAATATCTTTAATGTTTATCGCATTTATGATGTCAGGTTTAACCGGCATCTATGCACAAAAAGAAGTTGTTGAATACTTAAAAGCAGGAAGTCAAACCCAGAGTTTAATCCAAAGCTATGTTGAACCATTGCTGGGTTCCTTTGGCACTAACCTCAACAATGGATGGTATTCAACTGCTGAGCCTCTCAATCCTGGAAGATTTACAATCTCAACAGGAGTATCAGTTGCATTTGTTCGAACATCAAAACAAACATTTACCATTAACTCTACACCACAGCTGTCAACACCCGGAGGAACACCAATGACAGCTCCTACAATGTTTGGGGCCAATTCTTCACCTGGTGATTTACATAATAATCTTACAGGCACTTCAATACCTGTACCTAAAGGAGATGGTATCCCATTATCACCTTTACCACTATTACAAGGAAGCGTAGGATTGCCACTTCATACCGAAGTTATGCTTAGGATATTCCCTAAATTAGATGTTGCAGGATATAAAGCAGGTTATTTTGGCTTTGGATTTAAACATGATATTAAACAATGGATACCATTTATGAGCAAATTACCATTCTCATTATCTTTTATAGGCACATTTACTAGTGCTAGCTTACAACTTACCGATGCAACATTAGTTAACAGTAATGAAACAATAAAATATAGTGCTACAGGTTGGGGTGCAAACCTTATAATTTCAAAGAAATTCCCAATATTCTCATTTTATGGAGGCTTAAGACTGTCAAACTACAAAACAGACCTCAACATGACAGGTAATTATATGGTTACTTCAACTATTTCTGCACCTGTAGATTTAACTTTTACTGATAAAGGAAATCAATTCGGCTTAAATGGAGGTGTAAGAGTTAAATTAGGCTTTTTTGCTTTAGGTTTAGATGGCGTATATAATCCAGGTGGTTATTCATCAGCAACTTTAGGATTAATATTTGGATTATTTAATTAATACAATATTATTATATATAGCAAGAGCGATCAGTTTACAATTGATCGCTCTTGCTATTTAAAATTCGATAGCCGAAAATAAATTCAGAAACCATTCAGGACATTTACAAGGTCTCATATTTTCCTTTTTCACAAAAACAAGTATCAACTCTGCAGAATTTAGAAGTTCATTTTTATCATTATAGACCTCATTAATAAATTTCATTTTTGTTGTTGGCAATTCCTTTATAATAGTCTTTACAGTTAGAATATCATCATACAAAGCAGGACGCTTATATACAATATTCATCGAAACAACAGGCATCATCACACCACTATCTTCTAATTGCTTATAACTTGTGCCAATTTGCCTTAATGCTTCCACCCTACTCACTTCATAATATTGAGCATAGTTACCATAATATACATATCCCATTTGATCAGTCTCAGCATAGCGAACTCTTAATTTTGTTTCGGATATAAACATAGCTTATTTTTTTTTGCAAACTTACAATTTATATTGTTTTAAAAACAATATAAAGTAACAAAAACATCTTAAATAATAGAATTAAAAGTTATTAGTATATTTTCTAGGAAAAAATGTTAAAAATAAAAAAAATCTTGATGAATAATTTTTTTTTACAGTTTTTTTTACATAATATTGTTGCCTTCAAAAGGAGTTAACAATAAATTAACATT
>CAIWDQ010000574.1 GCA_903911455.1 uncultured bacterium | reverse complement strand
AGTTCAGAACATTTTAAACAATAGACCAAGAAAAAAATTAAAGTATTTAACACCAATTGAATTTTTATCAATATATTTGTCAAACCAAAAAGTTGCATTTATAAATTGAATTCAGCTTTATAATACTTTTACAAGATTATGTAGTGAAGTAATTATTCTTTTTTAGATTTAGTTTTTGTCACTTTTTTAGCTTTATCCACCTGAACAACTACATCCTGAAGTTCATCACTGAAATCTACATTAATAACATCACCTTCCATTAATTTAGTTTTGATGATCTCTTCTGCAACACTATCTTCTACATATCTTTGAATAGCACGTTTTAATGGACGAGCACCAAACTGTGAATCCCAACCTTTTTCGATGATATAATCTTTAAGTTTTTCGGTTAAAACTATTTTGTAACCTAATTTCTCAATTCTATCATATAAATGTTTTAGCTCAATATCAATTATCTTATGAATATCTTCGCGTTCTAACGAATCAAAAATGATAATATCATCAATTCTATTTAAGAATTCTGGAGCAAAAGATTTCTTTAATGCATTTTCTATTACACCTTGAGCAAAGGTTGTTTTACCAGAAACTTTGGCAGAAGTATTAAATCCAACTCCCTGTCCAAAATCTTTTAACTGACGTGAGCCAATATTAGAAGTCATAATAATAATAGCATTCTTAAAATCAACTTTACGACCAAGACTATCAGTTAATACACCATCATCAAGCACTTGAAGCAATAAATGAAATACATCGGGATGAGCCTTTTCAATTTCATCTAATAAAACAATAGAGTAGGGCTTTCTCCTTACTTTTTCAGTTAATTGTCCACCTTCTTCATAACCAACATATCCCGGAGGAGCTCCGATCAATCTGGAAACAGCAAATTTCTCCATATACTCACTCATATCTATACGAATAAGAGCACTTTCAGAATCAAAAAGATATTTAGCTAATACTTTGGCAAGATAAGTTTTTCCAACTCCAGTTGGACCTAAGAAAATAAAAGTTCCGATTGGTTTGTTAGGATCTTTTAAGCCTGCACGATTTCTGCGTATAGCTTTCACTACTTTTTTAATAGCATCATCCTGACCAATAACTGCACCTGCAAGTTCAGTTTCCATCTTAATAAGACGTTCTCCTTCGTTTTGTGCAATTCGTTGAACAGGAATACCTGTCATCATTGAAACAACTTCAGCTACATTTTCTTCTGTGACATTAACACGATGAACTTTAGAATCATCCTCCCAACGTTTCTTAGCAATTTCTAATTTATCAGTCAATTGTCTTTCAATATCGCGGAATTTAGCAGCTTCTTCATACTTCTGACTCTTGATTGCTTTATTTTTTTTCTGTTTAACATCTTCAATTTGTCCTTCAATTTCAATAATATCAGAAGGAACATTTAAGTTAGTTATATGAACTCTTGAACCTGCCTCATCTAAAGCATCAATAGCTTTATCCGGTAAAAAACGATCAGTCATATAGCGGTTAGTTAGATAGACACAAGCTTTTATTGCATCCTCATCATAAGTAACAAGATGATGATCTTCGTATTTTATTTTTATATTATTTAATATTTCAATTGTTTCTTCAGGTGATGTAGCATCAACTAAAATCTTCTGAAAACGTCTTTCTAAAGCACCATCTTTCTCAATATACTGACGATATTCATCAAGAGTTGTTGCTCCAATACATTGAATTTCTCCACGAGCAAGGGCAGGCTTAAACATATTAGATGCATCAAGAGAACCTGAAGCATTACCTGCACCAACAATTGTATGTATTTCATCAATAAATAAAATTATGTCAGGATTCTTTTCAAGTTCATTTAATACTGCTTTCATCCTTTCTTCAAACTGACCACGATATTTAGTACCAGCAACTAAAGATGCCAAATCTAAAGTTACAATTCTTTTATTAAATAATGCTCTTGATACTTTGCGTTGAATTATTCTTAATGCTAAACCTTCAGCTATTGCAGATTTACCAACTCCAGGTTCGCCAATTAATATTGGATTATTTTTCTTTCTACGACTTAATATTTGAGCAATACGTTCTAATTCTTTAGTACGTCCTACTATAGGGTCAAGGCGATTTTCTTCGGCAGCCTTTGTAAGATCTCTACCAAAATTATCTAATACAGGAGTTTTAGATTTAGAATCACCAGGCTTTTTAGAGATATTTCCCATACTTTTGGCTTCATCTTCATCCTGATCATCTGACATATCACCTGGGAGTTCGCCCTTTACATCAAATTTATCTTCTTTTTCATGCGCTCCCTGTGTATTTACTAATTCTGCTTTAACAATATCATAACTTACATTATTCTTAATAAGAAGTTTAGTAGCTATATTGTCTTCATCTTTTAAAATTGCTAATAATAGATGTTCTGTACCTATTAATTCACTTTTAAATATTTTTGCTTCCAGATATGTAATCTTAAGAGCTTTTTCAGCTTGCTTGACTAAAGGAATATTATCAACTTCTTTCTTAGGAAGTTTATTTTCTTTTGTTATAGCTCGTTCTATATTCTTCTTTAAATCAACAAGATCTACATCCATCATCGACAGTATCTGGATTGCAACTCCTTCACCATCTCTTATTATACCCAACATTAGATGTTCAATTCCTATATAATCATTACCAAGTCTCATTGCTTCTTCACGACTATATGCAATAACATCTTTAACTCTTTGTGAAAATTTTGCTTCCATTTGTTTAATATTTTTTTAACGCTACAAAATTACTTATAAATCATCAGAAATAACAATTAAAGTTATAAATTGATTAATAAAAAAAATAAAGTACAAAATTTTTCGATATTATTGGTATTTATAAATTATATATGTTTTTTTATCAACAGAGATATGTT
>CAIWDQ010000573.1 GCA_903911455.1 uncultured bacterium | reverse complement strand
TGCTATATCTAACATAGTATTTGCCTTCAATTCTTAATTTTAATTCTTAATTCTTAATTCTTAATTGTCTTACCTCACCACTGTTACTATCCCTTCTCTGTTTATAAGTTCATTTGTATCTTTATTTATAGCTTTTACAGTATAAACATAAACACCCATAGGAACTGCTTTCCCTTTAAATGTACCATCCCAACCTTTATTTATATCAGAACTTTCAAAGATTAATTCGCCTGTACGATCAAATATCATTAATTTAAATTCTTTAAATTCTATTACTGTTTCCACATTAAAAACATCGTTTAAGCCATCACCGTTTGGTGTGAAAGCATTAGGGATATAAATACCTCCCGTTTCGCAATTCTGATAATAAACAATTATAGTATCCGAATTAGAACAATGGGGAGGTATTGTTGCTTTTACCCAATAAACTCCGGGATAATTTACTTTGTAAGTTGAGTTTGTTGAATTATCCTGCCATTGATAATTAGCATTATTTATATTAGGATTTAATAAAACTTCCTGACCAATGCAAATAGTAGTATCATTACCTAAATTTATTATTGGCGGATTAATTACATTTACTGTAAACCAAGCCGTGTCATTATTATTACCATATACAACATAGGTTGTAGTTGTATCCGGCTTAACACTTATTGTTGCATTGGTTGATATTATACTATCCGATTTTAAAGCTAATGCCCATTTAAAAGTACTATCTGCTGTTGCGGTTAAAGTTGCAGTATCTCCTTTGCATATTACGGTGTCTCCTATTATATTTAAAACAGGTATTATTTCTAATTTATCTATAAAGTAATATGCCGCTTTTTTACCAGTTGAGCTCACCAATGTATGTGCATCATCTCTGAAATTACCTATTGTAATTATATTAAATGTATCTGTAGCAATATAATTAAAACTAAAATGCTGCCAGTAATTCCAAAAATATATAATACTATTTATTTCTATTTGTGGTACTACAGGTATAGGAGACCAAGTAGTTTGAAATAAAGGATTAGTTGAAAAATGAATACCAAAATTATTACAAGCTAATGTATATAAAGTGTCAACTCCATTTGTAAGATGAAAAGAAACTTTATATTTATGTCCTATAATCATTGAAGTGTCAATTTGAGATGATATGTATTCACGGTACGAATTAACGTAATCACAATAAATAATTAATCCCATTTGACCATTTCCAGAATAAGGTGTAACTGCACCAATACCAGAACCTGAAAATGATAATAAATTGATATAGTCAGGACTAGCAGTTGCTCCTGAGTAATTACCATTAACATTATTCCAACCAATAGCAAGATTACTTTGAGACCAGTTTGTTGGTAAACTTGAATAAATTTCAAAATTGCCGTTCGACAAAAGATTTATCTGCGCTTTTATGTTTGTAAATGCAGTTATAAAAAATATATATAATATAACTATTGTTGTTTTCATTTTAGAGAACAAAGATACAATTTTAATTTTAATAAAGAGGTAAAGCCTTTTAAAAAGCTTTACCTCTTTATTTTGGAATTACTTAATTATAACTATTTTTTGATTATAAATATTATTATTAGTAGAAATTCTTAGACTATAAATACCTTTTTTAATATCGTTTATATTTATTGTCTGTAATTTTATAGTTGCATTAATAGTTGTTTGATAAACTAATTTACCTGTTAAATCAAACATTTCAACCGTTGCCATTCCTTCATTAGTATTGTCAAATACTATATAAAGTTTATCATTTGCAGGATTAGGAAATACTCTAATGGTACTGTAAGTATGTATAGGAGGATTTGGTTTAGTAAAAGTTGATTTCATCCTATTTTCATTTTCGACATCAGGATCAATACCCAGAATAACCCTTGCTGAGATTACGGCATCACCTCCAGTTAAAGGAGATTGATAAGCTATATCAACTAAAGCAAGTGAATCCTCCTCACCTAGAAATTCATTGTTTACAACTTTATTAAGATAAATATTAAATACAGTTTTTCGATTGTATTCTATAGTATTTTGATCAGTAATAGAATTATTTAAATCACTAGCACCGGCATAATCCTGAGCATTTATGTATTTACCAATCTGATAAAATTTACCAATATTAGTTTTACTTATTGAATCGTAAAAATATTGGTAAAGAGCATCCTCATCAGTTCCTAATTTTAAATAATTAGGATTATCGTCCAGAAACTTATACACATATTCTGTTGCATTATATTCATTTTCATCAGGCAAATCAAAATAAACTGCCTTGCCTTTCACAATATCACCTAATAAGTCTTCTCTTGTAGTTGCATTAGGTGTTATTATATTAGGAATTGCAGATGTATCTGTTTCGTATCTGATTGTATCATCTGTTGAGAACTCCTGTTCTTTATGAAGTGTACATCTATTATTAGGTGGAAGACCACCTATTGATATAATATTACTATACAAAGGATGATCTGCTAAAATATAAGGACAATATAAATTTCTATAATCATTACTATAAAAATTATAATCATTATAAAACCACTTGATTCCTGTATTGGAAATTTTTCCCGATAATCGTCTTTTTGCAATACTTGGTGTTAGTGAAGTTTCGTGCCAGAAATTACTTTGAGTATTAGTATCACCAAACATTGTAGGGCTTAATAATTGATTATTTAGTGTTGCATAATTAAAGTAAAAACCATACCAACAATTATCAAATTCATTACAAAAATATTGAGAACCATAAGAAGAACCTGAAATATAAATACCATCACCAACTCTAAATATATTATTCCATGCTATTTTTGCATTTTCTGTGTTACCTAATGAAATACCAAATAGTTTTTTATGATAAACAGAATCAATATTTGCAACATTTCCATAACAAGAGTTTCCTGAAATATTAGCATACTTACAATTATAAACTGAAAGACCATAATAGATTTCAGACGTTAGATTTATATTAGAAAAATCAAATTCATTATTCTGAATATTACAGTGTTGATTACTAAACGGAGTACCATTACAATTTCGCAATAAAATACCTGTATGTAATATATTACTACCATTTGTTTTAATATTATTGTTATTTATGTCTAAACAAACTACAGCATAAGAATTAGACTGTTCAACAACTACTGAACTATTATGCAGGCTATCATTAGAATATACTGCACTAGCCATACCAATAATATTTGAATTAATAATAGATGGACTATCAAAATCTTTCAAATGGATTGCATTATTTATAATACGATTAAAATAATTATTATTTATAAGCATTGCATTATGGTAAGCATATATCCCAGTATTACAGTAAAAAATACTATCTTTATAATGGTAATTATTATTAGTACTGCTACCAATAATAACTTTATTATTAATAACCTCAGGCGGAGCATTGTTATTAATTGGGGCAGTACTTATCTCGGTTTTACAAAAAACTGCTGCCTCATTTGGCTCACTTCCATTATAAGATGGCGCATTGTAGGCAATATCGAAAATCCATGCAAATTTATTATTATAGATATTTACATCCGATTTTTTGATTTTAATACCCCATTGCAGATATGAAAAATAATTCATCTGTGATGAATTAATGGTATCACCTATCATTAAATTATAAACAGTGTCAACAATAATACCTGTTAATTTTTTATTAGAATAATATCCCGGTAACGCAGTGTTTTTAGTAATAATACTTGAAACTATTTTCCCGGAATGTGATGCAGGTGCATTTCTGTTTCCATAATGATCGTATACCCATGATGGATTATAATTATGCACATACAATCCTATGCTATCGTTAACGAACTGTGTGGATGTAATCTGGAAATTACCTCCATTATTAGAAACTACAGCATTTTTAGCATCTCTTATGGTGTCGTTATTCAGAACAATAATTGAACTATCATTTTCAGCAAATATGCCATTCCATGGGCAGGTGCATGTTTGTATAAGTTTGCAATTATTAAAGGTTAACGTTATACCCGGCATTACATTTATTCGGGCGTTACTGCCAAGCATTATATTGGGACAACCTGTAAATGTTAAGTTCTGATCAATAGTAGTAATACCATTAAAAATAACTTTACTGATGGTATTAATAACTGGGATATTGCCAAATAGTGGTATTATTTGTGATGCAGTAAGTGAATTTAATTGAATAGCATTAGTCACACAGCTATTAGGATTAACAGGCAATATGCCTTTGTAAGCAAGGCAATTAGTAATGGTATCGTAGCCAAAAACAATAATAGTATCATAGCCTATATAATTCCAGTTTACATTAACAGTATAAACAGTCGGTTGAGATGTAATATTTGCTCCTGTAGGTAAAAGCCAGGTATATTTAATGTTTGATGCCGTAGGCAAATTAAATGATACGTTTAGCTTTGTATGGCAGGTATCAGTCCAGTTTTGAGCAAAAGAGAGAGGAGAATAATTTGGTGGTGGAGCAGCTAAAGGATCAACCCATTTTTGTCCAAAATATTTTACACATCCACTCGAGTCTTTGCCTACAACAGTAATATTACCTGCAATAGTACTCCATATTACAGTTGAGGAATCACCTATACTCGGGTTAACTGAATCATTGGCTGGCACAGTCCAATAATAAGTAATGCCATATACAGGACTGATTACATTAAAAACACCTGTTCTATGGCAGTTATCATCTAAACTGCCGTAAATTGTTAAGTTGGCAGGTGAGGGATTAACTACAAAATAGCCCTTATACATCAAACAATTATTACTATCTCTACCTTCGAGTGTTATAGTATCTGATCCTCCTCCATTCCAGTTTACTAAAACATAATTAGGTGGATAAGTTCCAGTTACTATATTTGCAAAAGAAGGTACAATCCATGTATATGTTATTCCTGATGATATATAAGGATTAAAAAAGAATACCCCATATTGAGTATTACAGTTTAAACTACCATTGATAATAACAGGTGTAACTGTCGGCGGCTGTATAGTTGTAAGATTTATAGGAATATAGCCTTGATATAATAAACATCCTACAGAATCGTAACCATATACATTAACAGTACCCGAAATTATTGTATCCCAATAGATATTTGTTTGGTCGTGAATTGAACCGTTTGAACTTCCTGATGTACTTTGTACGGATGAAAGATTATTCGGTGTTGTCCCCCAATGATAGGTAATTCCGCTAATAGGATTAACAACTTGAAAAAGACCTCTTTTATGACAATTATCATTTAGATTGCCAATAATTGAAATTGGATTAACATAAGGTAAATATAAACCTGATAAGTAAATCCATAACTTCCCTTCATATACCAAACAACCTGTAGAATCTGATCCTGTAACTGTAATAAAATTTGCTGGAGCATTATGCCAATATAAATCCACTGCAATTCCTGTATCAGGTACAGCAATAGAAGCTGAATCTATTAACCATTTGTAAGAAATGTTATTTACAGGATTATATACATTAAAAATCCCATGTTGATGGCAAATATCATCTAAATTACCATTAATTATAATTGGTGCAACTGGAAATATTGTAATAGTATTAGTTACATTATCAAAACCAGAACAAATATATGGTATAGCGAAAGTAGAACCTCCAAAATTATAATTATAATAAACATGTAGTGTTACATTGTAAGTACCGGTTGTCGCATAAGTGTGTGTAGAAATAGGATTTGAACTAATCGCAGAATGAGTACTATCTCCAAAATCATATTGATATGTACAATATGATGAATATATTGTGTCTGTAATACAAGTCCCTCCCGAGAAAGTAAAAGTGTTACAATTGTTAACATAATTAAAATAAGGTTGTAATACTACATAACCAGAAACAGCAGAATATAGATAATTAATAGAATCTGTTAAATAAACAGTAAAATAAAATGGAAATTGATAAGGTGAAGGTGGTGGGCAGTCAAAAACAATCCCTACTGCAAAAGTGTCACTTAATCCGGCCAATGAATCAAATATATAATGTTCACCTGATATTGTTAATACACTACTTATTCCACTATCCATTAATGTTTTTAAAGATTGATTAAAATATAATTTAGTGCCTACACAGATTGATTGATTTTGAGCTAAATTTAATAGATTTGGATTAAGTGCATTAAGTGATTTATACATTCCTTTGTAATATGATAAAGAACTACTAACTATTTTTTTTCTGTTATTTTGTAGTTTCAACATATAAGTATTCCCAATAGCTAAGCTTCCATAATGTAAATAATTCCCATCTCTGCTTAATGCAATTTGCGTATAATTATTGCAGTTATCAGGAGCATAATATAAAGTCATTTGATTTACATATCCTGTGTCATTTAATAGGATTTGCATACTAAAATAGATTGAAGGGTCAGAAGCAACGAATTTAAACCAATAAACTGAGTCTTCAACATTTAATTGAATATGGTTAACTGTTAGTTTAGGATTTATTACAATTGCTGATTCACAATCATGTCCATAATTATTAATACTTGCAATAAAACTACTATCAATTGTAGCTTTAAAATGAAACCCTGTACTACCATCATCTGCAGGTAGCAATCGGATGTAATCAGTAGCAATATAGTTATTAGAGGCAGGTGCTGTTTTTAGATTGAAAAAAGCTCCAAATTGTTGTGCAAATATATTGTTGCTTAATAATCCAAAAAGCAACAACAAAATAAATAAATAAAATTTATTCTTTTTCATAGCTTTAAAATTTAAGATTTAAAGATTGTATTAAATAAATTTTATCACTTTACTATAGTTTCAATTGCTTCAATTCTATTCAATAAAGCTTCATTTGCTTTTTTAAGTTCATCGTTTTCTTTTTTCAATTCAATCAGATAAAGGGTAGTTTCTTCTATTTTCTTTAAAAGTATAGTTTGCATATCCCCAATATTTATACCTTTTTCAATAGCCTCAGATTCTGATGGCACATCCGGTAGCTTGTTATTAATTTTTATGTACTGTTCAAGTTGTCCCAGACTCATCAATTTATAATCTTTTGCAAATACATAATCAGCCCATACATTTACTTTAATCTCAACTTCCCTCGTTTTTACTTTACCATCAATTAATATTAAAGTATTATTTGCAGTATCCGGCATCCATCTTAAAGCAATGTTTTCAGTTGTGCCGTTTTTAATACCTAAAGCACCACCATTATTACCATATACGACTGGGCCTCCAATACTTTTTGTTGAAAATTGTTTTGTTGTAGTCCCAAACCAACCAATACCATTATTTGAAGTGGTATCTAAATAAATATCTCTGAAATGCATAGTTAAGTCACCCGAAACATCTAACATTGATTTTGGATCTTTTACTCCAATGCCTACTTTCCCACTTACATCAACACGAATACCTCCGGTAGTTTCAGTACTTGAATTAAAATAAGGAGCTATTACCAAGCCAGGAGATTGACTATTATCATTATCATCTTTCCAAGAAATACTAAAGTCATTTTCTTTTACAATATTATTTTAACATGCATTAGAAGGATTAGCAATACCAATATCAAAAAATCTTATTACTTCATCTTCCATTCCAAAGCCTGCAAATCTTGCAAAAGGTTGTACAAAATTATTAGTATTAGTAGTATATGCAGTAACTGTTAATGGTGCCCACTCATTAAAAGTCATAGCAAATTCACCTACACTAAGCCAACCATTTTCATCAAAAATCATATTCCATCCATTTGGTCCTTGAGTCCCAAATCCATTACCATAATTAATATTAGCCCAGCCTTGGAAATTAAGACTCCCACTTATTCTAACACTCCCATTAACATCTAGTTTATATGCAGGATTTTGCACACCAATCCCGATATTTCCTGAATTAAAGTAAATACTACTATCAGTATTTAAATGCCAATTGGCAAATTGTGAAAATACATTTCCACTTAATAAAAAGGATAAAATAATCGTAACTACGATTGATTTTTTATTATATA
>CAIWDQ010000572.1 GCA_903911455.1 uncultured bacterium | reverse complement strand
CACTACTGGGCACTTAAATCCACTTAATTTCTAATTGATTACAATTGGACTCTTTGTTGTTTTTGCAATCATATTTAGTAAGTATTTCATTTAATGGTGTTTTATCCAGTAGAGAAATACTAAGAATTTGTAGAATTTCGTAGATTGACCTATCAATTTTTAGTTTATTCCCAATAATTGCCACAAGACAATATGTAATGACTGCACAATAAACTTGAGTTTTTACTGCATTCATATTAGTACCCCAAAAGGATTTAACTTTTAAATGCTGCTTTATCCATTTAAAAAAGAGTTCTACTTTCCAACGATTCTTATATAAAAGGGCTATTTCTATTGCTTTTAAATCCATGTTGTTCGTTATAAAAATAAAATCTCTATCTAATTCTTTGTCATGATACTTGATACGACGAAGTTTGTTGGGATAATCCTTCTTTGATTTAACTATTTCTAATTTGCCTATTTGATCACATAAAATTCCAGTGCTTTTGTCAACAACATTTGAGTATATACGTTTGAACTTGAAGTTGCTTTTGGCTCTAGTTACAAAAAATGCTTTTTGTAAATGAATATTGTGTAATCTTAAAAAATCAACATAAGCTCTGTCTAAAATATAAAAACTTCCAACTTCGTATTGAAGATTATCAAGTACATTTACATCATGTACACTTGCACTTGTAATCAAAATGAAACAAGGTATTGCCGTTTTTACATCATACAATGTATGGACTTTAATACCACCTTTGTTTTTCCTAAATTCAGCCCACCAAAAAACACTTAAACAAAGGTCTATAGTAGTAGAATCAAATGCGTAAACATTCCCATCAACTTTTATCTCAAAATCATCTTTATAACAACTATATCGTGCTTGTTCTATTAAAATATATGCAAACTCTTCAACAATTTTTGAATCTCTTTTTCTATTAGCTTTACCAAGATTACGACGTGTTACCGTTGTTCCAAATCCTAAATGATAGTATTTAGCATTATGTGCTTCGATACTTAACATTAAATCTCTCAGACTATCTCTTGCAGTAAGTTGCCCGAAAATCATACATAGCATTTGGTTCCAACAAGTAAATGTTCTTACATATTTATTCCCATTATATTTTTCAACAATTCTATCAAACATCCTTTGGGGTAAAAATCTATAAGTTGAGAGAAAACATATTTACCTTGATTCATAGTTATTACTTTTTACAAAGCTAATAAACTATGGAGTCATTTCAAATCGTCACGCTATTTAAATCTCAATAATCACATATATATAATATGATTATGATAAAATATTTTTTTATTTAGTACCCACTAGTGAATGCGTTTGATGAATTTTATAATGGTTTGCATAACAAAAAAATTGTAATGCTATTTAAAATACCAAAATTTAATGAGCTTAAATATCCTGTTATATTTACTTATCCTCAAATAGAAATCATTTTTAAACACACTTTAAATATGAAATTTAAAGTAATTTTTGGATTTATGTATTTAATGGGTCTTAAACCTAACGAAGTTATCTTCTTGAAACTTGAAAATTATAATCCTAAAAATAAAACGATCATACTTTTTGATAAACAAGGAATAGAAAGCCGAACTTTACATGTTCCAGAGCCTTTAACCATATTAATTGATATTTATAGAACGCGTAATAAACCTAAGGTTTATATGTTTGTAGGGCGTGATAATAAGAAATATAATGAAAGAACAGCTGAACGTTACTTTACAAATGTATTAAAAGGGTGCAATATTATTATTGAAGCAAGTCTGGAAACTTTGAGAAGTTCGTATATAGCTCATCAACTGATGTGCGGTATGGACAAAAATACGCTTAAACATTTAACAGGATTAAAAAGCTTAAGGTCTATAAATGCTTATTTGCAAGATAATTTAGATGTTGATAATATTAAGATTTTTACAACTGGTGTAGATTTGTTGTATCATAACGAAGACAGAAATTAAATTTAAAAGAAGAATGCAATAAAAAAACCATCTATTTATCACTTAATATTTAATTAAATTCGTCGGCCAGCCATTAGGTATGCCGTAAGCATAAACAATCTTGATTTTTTTTGATAAAGAAATCCCTCCGGGATTATTCCCGGGCTCCCCTTCAGGGATAGGCTTGTTTAAATCTTGAAAATACTTTGTCCAGATAGGGAAAGTTTCTTTAGTATCAGGATCTTTAAATGTCATTGGCACAAGCTCAAAGACTTCTTTACTATTATTAGCCCTCTTAAAAATCTCATAAATCAACTCAGAACAATAATAACTATCATTCGTACTGCAAAAAACATCATCATACTTATGTCCCAGCAATTTATAAGCTTCTTTAATAGCCTTAGGAATTAAATGTTGATACTGCGGCAACAACCTCCCGACAATTACTTTAGGATTATTATTTTTATCATGACTTTTATTAAAAAAATCTTTAACAGAAATAATACTAACACCTCTGGAAACCGCTTCAATCACCACCAAATTACCCGTTGAATCCTTCGCAACTATAGCTACATGCGAAAACCTTGCACCTTTGTACCCAATTGTAACCTTTTCGACAGCATTACAAAAGTCACCACAATCAAGATTCTGAAACAATAGATCCCCCTCCTGCAAGGTAAAAGGAGTTTTAGTAGTTTGACTTTGAGTGGAGATATTGATGAGTAAGATAAAGAAGAGAATGCTGATTAATTTTGTATAAGTTAAAATCCTTCCTGACAGGTTTTTCATCCTGTCAGGTATAGATGTAAAAAAAGCTATTAAACCTGTCAGGATGGGAAACCTGACAGGATATAATATGTTAGAATAAGTTCCTAATATCATTTTCATTTGCATTAATTATACCATTTTCGGTGATAATACCAGTAATATATGAAGCCGGAGTAACGTCAAAAGCAGGATTAAAAGCTTTGCTCCCTTCATTACATATTAACACTTTACTAAGCTTATTGTTTTCATTCAAACCCGTCATATACAACACTTCATCCTCATCCCTTTCTTCAATAATAATAGCATCACCACTCTTACAATTAATATCAAAAGTAGCCAAAGGAGCCGCTACATAAAAAGGGATACCAAAGGTTTTGGCAATTATAGCTTTCTCAAACGTCCCTATCTTATTGGCAGCATCGCCATTAGCAGCAATCCTGTCGGCACCAACTATCATAATGTCAATCTTGCCTTTACTTGCCAAAAAAGCACCCGCATTATCAGGAACTATTACATGTGGAATATTCTCATTATATAATTCCCAGGCCGTTAGCCTTGCCCCCTGACTCCTCGGACGTGTTTCGTCAACATACACAAATACATTCTTCCCGGAATTGTGAGCAGCATAAACAACTGACAAAGCGCTACCGTAATCAACAAATCCTAACCAACCTGCATTGCAATGTGTAAGGATATTCATGGTATCTTTAATCAAAGTATCGCCATATTCTCCTATTTTTTTGCCTGCTTCTACATCTTCATCAGCTATCTTATTGGCTTCGTTAATAGCGTTCTCAACAGAAATCAATCCGGCATTAAAAACTCTTTCGGTAGCATAAAACAAATTGCGTGCGGTAGGGCGGGTAGCTTCAATATCAGCTTTAGCTTTAAGAATCTCATCTTTATTATCATTATATTGAATAAAAGCTTGAGCCATCGCAAAACCTGCAGTAGCTCCAATAGCTCCCGCACCTCTAACTATCATAGTTTTGATAGCCATGCAGGTTTCTATATAATTATCAGAAGTAAATATCTTAAAATTAAAAGGCAAAAGATTCTGTTCTATCATCATCACTTTGCCTTCTTCCATCCATACCGTGCGGTAATACTTGCCGTTAACGTTCATTAATATATAATTTTTATTACTTAAGTTTGAGGTTGTAAAATTACTAAAAAAAAAGAAGTTACATAAATCAATTGTTTTAGCAATAAAAACAACATAAAGTCTTTGATTAAATTTAATTTCCTACTTTTGCATTTCTATCTTAATAACAAAATGAATTTAAATAAGGATGTTTTAACAGAAAAAAGGACTTACTTTGGATTGGCTCTTTTACTATGGGCTTATTTATGGGTAAGAGCTTACTTTGTGCCCATGGCTCACGATGAAATTGCTACCTTCTTTTACTATGTTGTCACAAATAAGTATATACCCTATTACTCGCATTGGGATGCAAACAACCATTTTATAAATTCATTATTATCATGGGTTTCCTTTAAATTTTTAGGATCTTCATCCTTAGCATTAAGGACCCCAAACTTATTAACATTCCCAATATTTGCCTGGTATCTTTTCAAGATTTCAGGAGAACTCTCAAATAAAATATTTCGATGGATGTTCTTAATAACAATATGTACAACACACTATTTTGTTGAATTCTTTGCGCTCTGCAGAGGCTATGGAATGTCAATGGCCTTTATGATTGCATCAATCTGGTATCTGATGTTGATATTTAAAAATAAAGATACCCTTAAAAACTATGTCTTAAGTATATTATTTATGATATTGGCCATCTCCTGCAATCTAACACTTATCAATACTTTAGCTATTTTAATTGGATTACTTTTTATTAATATCATTTTCAAATATAAATTATTTAAAAAAGAAAGCCTAAAAAGAATAAATCTGATCTTATTTTTAGGAATAATACCATTAATCCTTACAGCAAAATATATTATTGATATGAAAGCTCATGGGAATTTATATGCAGGCTCATTAGATGGTTTTGTGAGGGTGACAATTCGTACATTAATCGAAATGTTAACTAATTACAATAGTTATACACTTGCATATATCTCTTTATTAATAATAGGTGTGATCGGGTTATTATTAATAATATTATTTTTGAAAGAACCAACACTTCAATTTATCACAAATTATAAGAATCTCTTCTTTTATTTATTGATAGGAAATATAATTGCCACTGTAATCTTAGGCAAAATGCTTAAAGTAAATTACCCTGAAGATCGTCTCGGAATTTATTTCTATCCATTATTTGTCGGGAGTGTAATTTTTGTAACTGATCAGTTTTATTTAAGATTCAAAAAAAAAATATTCTTAGTATTTATAAGTTTTTTAGTATTTTTTCCCATACATTTTATCAGCATCCTTAACTTAACTTACACTAATTGCTATAAATCTGATATGATGCCTCAAAGATTTTATGATAAGGTTTGCAAAGATTATATCCCAAAAAAATTTCCCCCAACAATAGGCGGAGATCATTCCCGACATTTCTGTTGGTCGTACCTTGATTATAGAAATGGTGGCAATTTAAGTCAGATCTATTATAACAATCCTGCATTTTTAACAGATTACTTAATTGGAAGTTTTAAAGATAAAATAATATATAAAGATTGCTATGATAGTATAGATTATTGTATAGAAACAAAGAACTATTTATTTAAAATAAAGTATAAAGCTACTAAAATTCTAATCTCCGAAATTAAATCAAATAGTATTATGAATACCAAAGAAGAATTTTACTCATTAGCTGAAGGAAAAGTAGACACCTTAAAAGGGAAAACTCTTTATTTTGGATACAAATTAACATTAGAAAGCACAACTGTACCTTTTTACAGCTGGATTGTAGTAACTGTATTAGATAAACAAGGAAAACAACTCAGATATGAATTTATAGCTCTTAATTGGCTCAAAGGTTCTTGGAATGGTGAAAACGATAATTTTATTAATGGTACATTTGTTTACAAACTACCTCCAAATGCTGATAAATACATTACTTACATATGGAATATTAACAAAGTAGGATATTCATTAAAAGAAGGAAAAGTGGAGATTTATAATACTGAAACAAATAATTAATAATTGTTTAAGACATTTGAGGTATATAAATAAAGTTAAAATAGTACTTGTTTATCATTTTTTTATATTACATTTGCATACTATTTACTAAATAATAATAAAATGTCAGTATTACTAGAGTTTGCAATGTTTCCTACCGATAAAGGTGAGAGTGTGAGTGATTATGTAAGCCGTATTATTAAATATATTGATAAAAGCGGCTTTACATATAAACTCACTCCAATGGGAACTATAGTTGAAACTCCAACAATGGATGAAGCATTGGAGGTAATAAAACAATCATATTTAGAACTAGAAGCAGATTGTAATAGGATATATACATCAATTAATATAGATATTCGTAAGAATAAAGAAAATTGTTTAGAGCATAAAATCAAATCGATAGAAGATAAAATTGGGGAAGTAAAAAAATAATTTGCTATCCATACAACCATTTTACACTTTATCTTGTCTTGTAATAAAAATAGAAATAAATATTCATTAAATCTCTTTAAAATACAATAATGAAGAAAACAGTCTTTCTTACTTTATTTTTAATACTATTTACATATTGCAGTATGTTTAGCTTAACAACTAAAACAACTACGATTACTGTTAAAAATAAAGAATGGAAATTATTTACAAACAAAGATGGGATACAAATATATTTTAAATATGAAGAATGCCATGATATAAAAAATGGAATACATCAGGAAGAAGTTGTTTTGAAACTTGTAAATACTACTGATAAAAACATACAGATTTCATGGGATTTAGAAAAATGGTATAATGATAATTGTAAAGGATGTGACACATTTGATAAAGAGAATCATTTTTCAATAATGATAAATGCAAGTGAAACAAAAATTGGTAGTTGTGAAACCAGATATGATTTTAGAGAATTAATAATTTTCTCAAAATTCTTAAATATGGAAAACACATCAACTTTAACTAAGTTTAATATTAAAAATATAACAACAACAATACTTAATTAATAATAATAAATTTAAAACGAATACATATGAAGAAAATAGTTTTTTTATGCATGTTAATGACTATATTAATTACAATTTCTTTCAGTTCATATTCTCAAAGAACTGAAAGTCCATATAAAAATAAAGTATGGCAACCATTAAATAGCAAAGATGGTGTAGAAATTTATTATAAATATGAAGACTGTATTGATAGTAAAAATGGAATAAATCAAGAACAGGTAATATTAAAGGTAGTTAATACTACTAATAATAATATCATGTTATCATGGGATTTGGAGAAATGGCATGAAGAAATCTGCGATGGTTGTGATCCTAATGGTAAAGATAATCATTTTACTATTAAGTTAAAAGCTGGAGAAACAATAATTGGTGGTTGTGAAACACGTCTTTTACATAAAGAATTAATTATATTCTCTATGTTTTTAGATAAAGAAAATAGCCATCTTCTGTCTCAGTTTCATATCAAAAATATGGTTATTAATATTGTTAATT
>CAIWDQ010000571.1 GCA_903911455.1 uncultured bacterium | reverse complement strand
CAATTGTAATATTCTTATTAAAATAATTAGTAAGTTTGCAACAATTTCTTATAAATAAATTAATCTTAATTTAATGGAAGTTACCAGAATATTTGATTTATTAGCTAACTATATTGAAAAATATGGTTGGAAAGAAGATGCTTTAGCTGGAAAGATAAACGGCGAGTGGGTAAAATATAGCGCTAAGGAATATATTGAAACAGCTAATAATCTAAGTTATGGATTCCTTGCTTTAAATGTAAAAAAAGGTGATAAAATTGCTATCATAAGCAGTAACAGGCCTGAATGGAATTTTATTGACATGGCTTTACTTCAGGTTGGGGCTATTCCTGTTCCAATTTATCCTACTATAAGTGAATCGGATTATAAATATATCCTTAATCATGCCGAAGTTAAGTATGTATTTGTTGAGGGAAATGAACTTATAAGAAAGATAGATCACATACTTCCTGAAGTTCCTTCGTTAATTGGTATTTATACTTTTAAAGATGAAGTTGAACATAAACATTTTGAAGAACTCGTTGAATTAGGTAAAGAAAACCAAAATCCAAAGCTATTAGAAGAGATTAAATCTACTATCTATAATGGTGATATTGCTACCATTATATATACTTCCGGTACTACTGGTTATCCAAAGGGTGTAGTTTTATCTCATAATAATATAATTTCTAATTTCCTTGCCAGCAGACCTGTTCTACCCTTTGGTTCTGAAGGTAAGGCTTTAAGTTATCTTCCTTTATGTCATGTATATGAACGTATGTTGAATTATCTTTTTCAATATTCCGGTGTTTCAGTTTATTATGCTGAGGGTATTGGTACTATTTCTGATGATATTAAAGATGTAAAGCCTGATGTATTAGGCACTGTGCCTCGTTTATTAGAAAAAGTCTTTGATAAAATTGTTAATACCGGTCGCAAACTTCCCTGGATGAAGCGTCAGATATTTAATTATTCTTTATGGGTTGGCTTTAGATACAAATTAAACAATGATTTCCATCTACTTTATAAGCTACAGCTTATGTTAGTTGATAAACTTGTGTATAGTAAATGGCGTGAAGCTATGGGCGGTAATTTTAAGGTAATTGCATCGGGGGGTGCTGCTTTGCAACCTCGTTTGGCTAAGATTTTTACTGCTGCCGGCATTCCAATTCTTGAAGGTTATGGTCTCACCGAAACATCTCCCGTTATAGCTGTGGGTTCTTTTTTTAAGAATGGAAGAAAGTTTGGCACTGTTGGTCAGGTGATTCCGGGTGTTGAAGTTAAGATTGCTTCTGATGGCGAAATACTTTGTAAAGGACCTAATCTTATGTTAGGGTATTACAAAGAACCTCAGTTAACTAAGGATGCAATTGATGAAGATGGCTGGTTCCATACCGGCGATTTAGGTAATTTTGAGCCCGAAGGTCAGTTGAAGATTACCGGAAGGAAGAAATCTATTTTCAAGACTTCTTTTGGCAAGTACATTAATCCTACACACATTGAAGAACTATTTAAGGAGTCTCATTTTATTGAATATATCATCGTGGTTGGTGAAAACCAAAAGTTTGCCGGTGCTTTAATTGTGCCAGACTTTGTGTTTCTTAAATCATGGTGCAGTGCAAAGGGTATTGCATACACTACCAATGCCGAAATGGTTCAGAATCCCGTCATTAAAAAGAGATTTCACAAGGAAGTTGACAAGTTAAACGCTTGTTTAGGAGAAACTGAGCAGGTAAAGAAATATACACTTATGGAAGCTGAATGGAGTGTCATGTCAGGTGAAATTACTCCTACCTTAAAGCTCAAACGCAACGCTATAGCCAAGAAATATGCCGATGTAATTGAGAAGATCTTCTCTTAAGAAAATTATAAATTATGAATTATGAATTATGAATTCTTTTTCAAGAATAATAAGTCTATAATTATGATTCATATAATGGATTTGAATATTTATTCTATCTATATTTTTACTCTTTATTTGAGTTTTTTTCATTCATAATTCATAATTCATAACTCATAATTCTTTTTTTATTATGTTTTTCTTAATGTATGTAATTTAAAAATTACTATAGGTTAAGATGAAAAAAGACTCAAAAAGCACCACTTCTATCATTATTTTCATAAATAGCTATTATTTAAGGAACCAATCTTTAAATAAAATCAAAAAATATACCTAGCAGATAAAGAAATCTACTTAGCAGGTGAGGAAACCTATTTAGCAGGTGAGGAAATCTATTTAGCAGGTGAAGATTTCTATTTAGCAGATGAAGAAATCTATTTAGCAGATGAAGATTTTTGTTTAGCAGATGAAGAAATCTATTTAGCAGATGAAGATTGCTCCATAT
>CAIWDQ010000570.1 GCA_903911455.1 uncultured bacterium | reverse complement strand
TATCTAATCTCTCATCCTTAAACATATATTACTCACGAAGTAATTTTTATAACATAAGTATTTAATTTTGATATGGCATACGTTATATCAAAACACAACTCATTTACATCATATTAAAGTTAAAATTGCATTATAATGCATCAAAACTTACGAATGACACAAACGAACCCTTGAGGGGCTCATGGAAGACCTCGAACGACTCATGGAAGACCTCGAACGACTCATGGAAGACCTCGAACGACTCATGGAAGACCTCGAATGACTCATGGAAGACCTCGAATGACTCATGGAAGACCTCGAACGACTCAAGGAAGACCTTGAACGACTCACAGTACCCGATGAATGGCTCACGGAACCCGATGAATGGCTCACGGAACCCGACGAGGGGCTCAAGCGATCGCTTGAGTGATATATGTGTCATGGTAATGATTCAGAATAAGACATTTAATAATTTTACTCTTCAAGTCAAGAGAACACTTAACAAAAAAAGAACCTTCAGCATAATATGCTGAAGGTTCTTTCCTGTTAGTAAGTATAAAACCTTAATTATTTAAGTCACTTTCTCTCTCAGTCTCTAAGTGCCTTAGTCTTTCAGCTTTTTAATCAATCTTATCACATTCACATTCATCAAAACTTTTGTTGTATTGATGCATAGCTCTCTCACTCATCCCCATACTTGAGAAACCACCATCATGATAAAGATTCTGCATAGTAACTTTACGCGTAAGATCAGAGAAAAGAGTAATACAATAATTAGCACATTCTTCTGCTGTAGCATTGCCCAAAGGCGACATCCTTTCGGTAAAGTCCATCAAACCATTAATACCTTTAACACCACTACCTGCTGTAGTTAAAGTAGGAGATTGAGAAATTGTATTAACTCTTATATGTTTTTCGCGACCATAAATATAACCAAAACTACGCGCAATTGATTCTAATGCAGCTTTAGCATCAGCCATATCATTATATTCGAATAATGTGCGTTGAGCAGCAATATAAGAAAGTGCTAATATTGAACCCCACTCATTTATAGCATCCATCTTTTTGGCAACTTGCATAACTTTATGAAAAGAAATAGCAGAAATATCTAATGTTTTATGAAGATATTCATAATCTAGATCATCATATGGACGCTTTTTACGAACGTTTAACGACATACCAATAGAATGAAGTACGAAATCAATCTTACCGCCAAATCTATCCATTGTAACTGAAAATAAATTCTCAATATCTTTAACACTAGTAGCATCAGCAGGAACTACAATTGTATTGCATTTAGCTGCTAATTCGTCAATTTCACCCAATCTCATTGATACAGGTGTATTTGTTAATACAAATTCAGCACCCTGCTCGTAAGCTTTCTCTGCAACTTTCCATGCAATAGACATATCGTTTAATGCACCAAAGATAATTCCTTTTTTTCCTTTTAATAAATTATTCATATAGTTTAGGTATCAAATTATAATCGTTTAAATACTGATTTATTTCATCAATTCTTTTGCAGTTGCCAAAGCGGCACTACTTATATCTTCATTACTTAATAACTTAGCGATCTCTTCAATTCTCTCTTCAGTTGTTAATTTCTTTATAGATGAATAAGTATACTTTCCATCCGAAAACTTAGAAACATAATAATGTTGAGAAGCTTTAGCAGCGATTTGGGGCAAATGTGTAATTGAAATTAACTGCATCCCCTCCCCCATTTTCTGCATTATCTTGCCAACTTTACCTGCTATGTCTCCCGACACTCCACTATCTATTTCATCAAAGATAACAGTTGGTAAAATATTTTGTTTAGAAATGACTGATTTAATTGCAAGCATTAACCTTGAAAGCTCACCTCCTGATATAACTTTTGATAGTTCGCGAAGCTCACCACCTTTGTTAGCATTAAATAAAAATAAAATACTGTTTCTACCAGTTTGCCTGAACTCTTCAGTATCTTTTAAATCAATGCTGATTTGTGCATCATACATTGAAAGATCAGACAGAATAGCTAATATTTCTTTTTCAAGTTTTGGAATAGCTTTTCTACGAGTATTAGAAATTTTATCAGAAAGTTCTTTAAGCTTATTAAAAGAAATATTTAATTGCGATTCTAACTCTTTTATCTTTTCATCTAAATTAGAAAAATGCAATAATTCATCAGAGATATTATCTCTTGTTTTTATTAAGTCAGAAACAGTATTAACATCATGTTTCTTTTCCAAACGATAAATAAGATCCAATCGGAGCCTAATATCATCAAGTTTTAAAGGATCTGATAGTATCTTTTGTTCTATTATATCAGCTTCATTCGAAATATCTTTTAATTCAATTATAGATGAATTTAGTCTTTCATAAAGTTCTTTTATTTGAGGATGAAAAGTAGAT
>CAIWDQ010000569.1 GCA_903911455.1 uncultured bacterium | reverse complement strand
TTATAATTATTAATTCTTAATTATTAATTCTTAATTATCTAAATTCCTTGTCCTTTTTTTCTCTCCCCAACAACAGTAGTTTTGCTGAAAAAACTAATGATATTAACACCTGAAAACTCATTAAACGCAATCTTATTAGCAATAATTGGCTTCTGGTTGATTCGATATATAACCAGGAGTGACAAAAAGCTAGATATCTTTATTAAACTAGTAACAGATCTGTCGAAACAACTGGCTGTAGTGATAGCCAATTATGATAATAAGGATAAAACCTGTACTTCTCTTCATAAAATAATTGATCATAAATTGGAAAAGATTGAAGAGCGTGAATTAAAATCAAAACCTGATATCCTAAAATAATGAGAAAAATCTTTCAAATGTATTACGCACCATCTAAAAGATGGGCTCGTATCCTTGGGGATACACTTTTAGCTTCATCTGCAATATTAGCAGGTGTTACCTTCGCTAATCCTGAATGGGAACAGAAAAGAATTACTATCTATGTAATCATAGGTATCATCGGTAAGTTCCTGACTAATTTCACTGTTGAAACTCCTAAAATTGAAACCAATGGATAGAAAACAATTAATTCTGAAACTCAGGGAGACTTTTGATATACGTGAACTCGTATGCGAACACGTATTTAATGCATTTGGAGAAAAAGCTTGGCAGTTTTTTGATCAACAGGCTTTGGAAAGCCTCTTGATATTAAGGACACAGGTACATAAAAAAGCCATGACTATCAATACTTGGAAGGATGGAGGTCCTTTAACTCAAAGAGGATTGAGATGTAATATTTGTCAGATTTGCAAAGATAAAACTATTGCAAATGAATTGTACATGAGTGCTCATGCTAATGGAGCTGCATTTGATTACGATGTAGCCGGACAAACTTCTGAAGAATCACGTCAGCAAGTTATCCAATGTGCCTACATGTTCACCAATAGAATAAGATTAGAAGGCAAGGTGACATGGGTACATTTTGATGTGTATGATGACCCGAATTCAATTCAGAAAGTTTCAATTTTTTAATCAAATAATAATGAAAAATAAAAAAGGATTTACAGTACTTATTGTATTAATGTTTTCACTGCTTGTTGTTTGGCTGCTTTCAGCTTGCAAAACACCAGTTCAAACTTCATCATCAACTAGTGATAGTACTATTTATGTAGAGAAAATTAAAATAGTGCCTGTCTACACTCCACCTGATAGTGCTTGGTATTGGGCTTGGTTTAAGTGTGATAGTACCGGACATGTTATAATGACAAATTCAACTGAAGTGAAGACAAACAATGTATCTTCTAGTGTATTATTTAATGATGGCAAATTTAATTATAAAATAAAGACCGTACATGATACCGTGAAAATTCCGGTAAAAGAAACATCACTAATCACAAAGAGTAATAAGTCTGAAACAATAACAGTTGAAGTAATTAAGATGAGCCTTTTCCAGAAAATATTTTTTTGGATAGGAATCTTTAGTACTCTAGCTGTAGGGATATTTGTTTTCATGAAATTTAGGAATAATACGATTTAGTGATTTACATTCATAATTCATAATTCATAATTCATAATTCATAATTCATAATTCATAATTATTTAAAATGTTAAAGATTACAATTGCCATCAAATATTTTCTTCACAATAAAATTGAAACATTTTATTTCCCTGAAAGCTTTTCAGAACTCACCAAAGAACAATGGTGTGCTTATTATCTTTTTCTGATGGAAGACATAGACAAAGGGCAATTGTTATGGAGATTCTTGCAGGGCAATGAAAAGTTTAAGGCAACAATACCTGGAGATCGTATTGCTGATATTGAAGATTTATTGATGTTCATCTATAACGAACCTGCTCCCGAATGGTACATCAATACATTGGAAACAAAAGAAGGGAAATTAATAGGCCCATTTGCTGAGTTTAAAAATCTGACTTGTGGAGAATTCGCTTACGCCGACACATATTATTCTGCATATTTTGAAACAAAAGATGAATCTTATATTGATAAGTGTCTGGCTGTGCTCATGCGCGAAGAAGATCCAGAAGCAAACGAACAGCGGAAAGACTGGAAAGGAGATCATAGAATAATTTTCAATGAAAACCACATTGACAGACGAGCTGCACTCATCTCAAACATACCTGCCGAAATAAAGATGGCAGCTATGTTTAATTATTCTATCATCAGAGAGAAGATTGAAAAAAGATATATCTGGATATTCCAGAAAGCTTCCTCAGACACCCCCGACAAAAAAAGTGGATGGGATAAAGTAATGCGAGGAATGTGCCAGGGAGATCTTACCAAACTAAATGATATTTTCTTTATCCCACTTTATACTTTTTTTGACGAGTTGAATGATACGATAAAGGCTAATTTAAATAAGAGTTAAAATACATCACTCTATCCTCTCCTAAAAGAAGAAGTGAGTATTACGAAGCTTCAGCAATTAAGTTTGTTGGAGTTTTTTTTTATTAAAACCTTATCCCCTTTCCTAACCTTAGTAGCTATGATAAACCCACCCACAACTGCAACCTTATTAGCTTATTAATATTATTAATTTAATATGAAGTTCTAACAATAGGGGTTGTTTGAGCTTCTTTATTTGAATAGCCACGTACTTTAGTACGTGGGTTGATGATTAGATAGAATTATTGTGCTTTAGCACAAGATTTTTAGTAACTAAAAACTACATTTTATAAAGCGAGTATTTGGAAACTACTCACAATGGGCTCAAATTTTTTTTATTATTTTATCCTTTTTAGTACCAATTACAAGAATTAATAAAGATTTATGATAATGAAGTAAACTAAATACTCCAATTGAATCTGATAACTTGTTTGTTTTAGATATTTCACCATTAATATTTTTAAATGGAATAATCTTATAACGAAAAATATCTTCATGACCAGAAACTTTCCAATCATCATTATTTTCTAGGAAAGTTAAAATTGGTGTAAATTTTTTCTGAGAATATGGATCATTAATAAATTTTATTTTATATTCTTTAGGAATTATATTTTTAAATTCAATGTTATAGATACCTTTAAAGTTTTTTAAATGATTTAAATCAAAATTATCAAAACTAAAATCAACACCAATAACTTCTCCATTTTTATTATAACACAATCTTTCAGAAGCATTTCTATGACTTAATATTGATTTAACTCCAGAAATTGTTAACTCTTCTTGATTGATATTATCAATATTTAAAATACCAATAAAATCTCTTAAATCATTTTCTATTTCTGAAAACTTTTGATTACATTTATAACATGACAAAACTTTTTTTCTGTTTAATTTAAATTCTACGTTATAGCCTTCATAAAGGCATTGTTGTGGTATATGGTCATCTGTTTCACCGTTTGAAGGATAATATAATTGTTTAGATGCAATTTTTCTTTTAATTAATTTTTCTCTACAATAACAACATCGTTTAATAAAAGTGATAGTATTAGGAGAATTGTTCTTTTTATGTCTTCTTTTTAAACCAAAAGTGCCTATAATTATTTTACCTTTTTTCGTTTTTCTATCACCTTTACCCATAATACACCTTTATTTATGGAATAATCTTTTATAACAACTTATATTATTTTTAAATAACTGAGAATATAGAATTTTTAACCT
>CAIWDQ010000568.1 GCA_903911455.1 uncultured bacterium | reverse complement strand
TATATTTGCAATGGCACATAATTTGTGTATTATATCTTATAAATAACGAAAAATGAAAAGAAAAGTTTATAGCATCATTATACTATTTGTACTTACAACAATGGTATTTTATTCTTGTAAAAAAGATAATACAGTACAAGATCTTACCGTCACCCGCAATGACTATCTAGGTTCTTGGGATGGTACAGAAGTTCCTGTAGCCAAAAATCAAACATTTATTTGTGATATATCTGCCGACCCCAATGTAAGTTCAAATATTAAAATGCTTAAGTTTGCTAACATTGCAGGTACTGCTTATGCGGTTGTTTCTGGAACAAATGTAACTATACCTAAACAAACTGTGGGAATTAATACTATTGAAGGATATGGTACTATGCAGAACAAATCTTACATAACCTGGCATTATTATGTCAACGATGGAGCCGATAGTTTAGTTTATAATACTACTTTTAATAAAAGGCCTTAAGGGATTTAAATTATTAAAGCAATATACTTCTTTTAAAATCTTGTAAAGATAAACCGTTGTTAGTTTTAAAGAACTTACTAAAGTGCGAAGGGTCATCAAAGCCCAGATCATAACCTATCTCTTTACTACTTTTCTCAGTAAAAACAACCATACGTTTGGCTTCAAGTACCAGCCTGTTTTGTATATAATCTTTTGCAGATATATTAATGTTAGCCTTTATAACTTCATTTAAATAATTAGGCGAAACATTTAAAGTATCAGCATAATTCTGTACCTGATGCCATTCGTAGAAATGCTTTTCAACAATATCCTTAAAACTCTTCACCAATGTTTTGCCTACTTCGATATTCTGTGTATTAGTGCCGGGAGTTAAAGAACAATGTCCATTACACTCGATAAGGAACAACTTTAAATATGCACCTATAATATCAAAACGCATATCATCGTCGGAGTTAAAAGCATCCAACATCTGATCGGCAAACTTCTTAAGCTTAACTTTCATAACATCATTAACAGGTAAAGGAGGCGTTTCATCGCTCTTCTTAAACAACTTGAGATTAGCAATAAAATCTTCGCGAATACTGTTGCGTTGTAAGAATTCAGGAGTAAATAGAATGGCAAATCCAAAAGATGCCTTATTAGTAATAACCTGATGAACCTGTTCTGGACTCACAAAAAAGATATGATCAGGAAGAATATCATACTCTTTAAAATCAATAATATGTTTACCGGTAGCATTAACTGACCATATAACTGTATAATAATTATGACGGTGAGGATCGTCGGCAAAGCCACCTGTTTCGGCTTCTATTGCTTCAATAGTTTTAATTACAAAAGGCATCGGAGTACCATTGTAGATTAAATCCTGACTATAAATCTTATTACTTGCGGTTGTTTTCATATTATATGAGCCCTTTTCTTTAAATAATTACTGTACAAATTTACACTTATTTCATTAAATAGAAGAGTATATTAGTTTATTTATTAAGTTTAACATAAAAATAACTTTATTTTATGTTGCTTTCCATACATAATTCAAAATATAATACTTACTTTTGATGCTTAATTAATAAAGCTGTTAATAACAATTAAAATGTAATTTTTAAAAATTGATTTCATAATCTATAATATGCTTGTTTCAAAAAATATCTATTAATGACATATAATAATTCTAAAATATTTCACCACTTTTATCTTGTTTTTCTTATTACTATAAATGTATCCTGCCAAAGCAATACTGATAAAAATATTAATAAAGATGTTTATTTGATAAAGACCTTTCAAATTGATTCATCTGGCTGGGGATATGATGTATATAATAACGAAAAGCTCATAATTCATCAGCCAAATATACCTGCCGTAGATGGTAATATTACTTTTAAAACTAAAGAAAATGCTCAAAAAACAGCTGAATTGGTTTTAGAAAAGCTTAAAAAGAATATTTTCCCACCAAGCCTTACCAAAGAAGAAGTTGAGCGTGTAAATAAATAGCATGTTTTTTATACCACTTTGCGTGAAATGCTTTTTCTTTAAGAAAAAGTTATGAATATCTTTAGTATTTTCTTAAAATAAGAAGTTCTCATACGTAAAGTTCAGGTCGGATAAAGCTAATAGAAAGCATTATACCAAAAACAGGAAGCTGAAAGTATCTTTCGTGAAGCTGAAGTTGTCTTTCGTGAAGCCGAAAGTATCTTTCGTGAAGCTGAAAGTATCTTTCGTGAAGCCGAAGTTGTCTTTCGTGAAGCCGAAAGTATCTTTCGTGAAGCCGAAGTTGTCTTTCGTGAAGCCGAAAGTATCTTTCAGGAAGCCGAAGTTGTCTTTCGTGAAGCTGATTTCTGACAACAGGAAGCCGAACTCTGATATCAGCTTCTTATTGTTTGATATGAGTATGAAATTACTTATTTGTTATTAGATGTGATTACTTTAAATGAACCAGTTATAGGCATAGCCATGTAGTAATATTATGATTAAAGAATAATTAGTCGTCTACTCGCTTATAGCATTCGTCATCGTCACAAAATCTTCAACAGATAACTGTTCGGCTCTTTTAGTGAGCATACCGCTATCAATAAAATCTTGTTTAAAGGTGTAGAATGACAAAGAATTTCTCAGGGTTTTGCGGCGCTGGTTAAAAGCCATCTTCACCACCTTTTTAAAGAGTATCTCATTACAATTAAGATGCGTGGTTTTGTTTCTAATCAAGCGTATAACCGCCGACTGTACCTTTGGTGGAGGATCAAACACATGCGGTTCAACCGTAAACAAATACTCAATATCATAAAAAGCCTGCAACAACACACTCAATATACCGTAAGCTTTCTTGCCCGGCTTTGAAGCAATGCGCTCAGCCACTTCTTTCTGAAACATTCCTACCACCTCATCCACCTTATCTTTGTGATCATAAGCCTTAAAGAGTATTTGACTTGAAATATTATAAGGAAAGTTACCAATAATAGTATAGTTGTCGGCAAACAGACTCTCAATATCCATCTTAAGGAAATCACCTTCAATAATGCGATCGTTAAGCTCAGGATAATACTTGTGAAGAAAAGAAATTGACTCAGTATCTATCTCAACTACATAAAGATTCAACTTCTTATTAGCTAAAAGATGCTTAGTAAGTACGCCCATCCCGGGGCCTATCTCCAACACATTAACAGCAGCGTCAGATATACTCTGCGAAACCTGAAATGCTATATTCTCATCCCTGAGAAAATGCTGCCCGAGATGCTTTTTTGCTCTTACATATTCCATAAAAGTATAGTATTAATTGATCTGGTCGCCCCTTAACCTGCGGAAATGCTTACGTGCCTCAACTACATAAATACTTCCCGGGAATTTAAACATCACATCCTGATAAAGTATCATTGCCTTGGCCTTATTATTAAGATGAACTTCATTAAGCTGAGCCTGTAGGAACAAAGCATCATCAGCAAGGAGTTCATTAGGATACATGTCCATATATTTCTGCAAAAGGCTGTCGGCATCTTTATACAAACCCTGCTTTATCTTAATCTCAGCCTTCTTATACAACACATCATCAAAGATTGGATGCGATAATCCAACCAAACGTGTAGAGTCTAGAGTCTCTAATGCATCGTCGTACTGATTACGGTAAACCAAAAGATCTGCTTTAGCATAATAACCAATGGCAACCGTTGAACTGTCTTCGGTAATATTATCACTTATCAATAAAGCAAGCTCCATCGCATCGTTAGCAATCAACTTAGAAGTGGCAGCTTTCAATACATCAAGCTGTGCCTTAGCCCAATCAAATTCACCAATATAAAATGAAAGCTTTGCATTCTTAAACTTAGCCAGATATCCAACAGGATCATGCTTAAAAGCCTTCTCAACCTGCGAATATAAAAGAGTAGCATCCCAAACTTCGCCCGAGAACAAAAGAATATCAGCCAACTCAAGCTTACATTCAGCAACAATATTTTTATCAGCCCCCGGAACCGCAATGGCTTCGTTAAGTAAGCTGATAGCACTGTCTGATTCTTTAGAATAAAAAGCATAGATATGCGATAGGTTCTTCATCAACAAGATGGTCTTGGCAGTCTTACCTGATTCTTTAAGAAAAGAAGTATATTCTTTCTCAAGTTCCAGAAGATCGTTCTTGCTGTATACAATTGTTGAGGTAACTTTAAGATATTTCGCGTTAAGCAAACCCACTTTACTCAACAGATAGTATGGATTTTCATCCCCTTTAACAATCAGATAACGATAAGCCTCAATAGCAATATCATATTCGGCATTGGTCATGCAAAGGTCGCTTAATTCGTAAACTTTTGCACCATTATCTTTGTAACGTTTATCAATAGATTTAGCTTGCGAAAAGGCTAGTTCAAAATCTTTTGTTTGCAACGAATACCACATCAGCAAGTCTGAATAAATCTTAGCTTCAGGATTCTTTTGTGCTTTGCGCAATAAAGAAGCTTTAAGAACTTCGCTCTTTTTATTCTCTTTATCATTATTCAAAACAGCCTGCAAGCGAGCCTGCACAACCGACACATAGTTTGCATCAGCTTCACATAGCGAAAGATATTCTTCAATCATCTCCAGATACTTGCCTCTTACTTCATACATCATAGCAAGTTCAACAGCAAACGAAGTAGGTGTATTCAAAAGCTTACGACCTTTAAGATATACTTCCGAAGAATAATCATAAAGCATACGAACATTAAATGCATTAGCCAAATCATAAATCTGTGCCTGATTAGCTGTAAGATTGTTTATTGCATCCTGAAACTGTTTCTGTGCTTTGGCAGTTTCACCAAGAGTATTATAAACATAACCAAGATCAACATTATACTTAAGATCGTTAGGGTTTTTCTTAGCTATCTTTTTAATGATTTTTTCGGCTCTTTTAAAATCCTTAGCATTGACTAATGCCTGCAAAAGATTAGAATATATGTATTGATTGGGAGTAGTTTCGTAAAGCTTTTCGTAAACATCAGCAGCCTTATCATATTCTCCGTTCTGAGAATAATCTAAAGCAAGCTGTTCATCAACTGTCTTTTGTGCTGCCACAAAGTTGACGAAACAAAACATTACGAATATAAACCCAATAACTTTTTTCATTGTATTATGTATAGATTAATCGTCCTCTTCTCCTTCAGCTTCCTTTTCAGACTTCTTAGCACCTTCAGTTTCTACTTTAATCTTTTTATCATTCATTAATTTTGTGATAATAGGATTAAAAAGATTATACTTTTCAGTATTCTGCTTAAGCTTGTAAAGAGATGATTTAACCATATTAAACAAAGTATTTACAGAAGTGTTTTCGGTAAGATAATACTCATCAAATTTCTTGTCTTTTATAGCATGGTTCTCTACATCAGTTTTAAGATCTGTTATTTGCTTACGCGAAAGTTTAAGCTCATCTAAGTTCTTAATATGATCATTCAAATAACTCTTAAACTGCTTTTCAACACTTGTAAATTGAAAGTAATCAGAACGCTCTTTCATGTTTAATTTAGTATGAGAAACAGGATAAATAGCTTCGTTCTTCTGCTGAACTTCTTTCAACATAGCCGTAATACTGTCGTTGTTAATTTCATTAAGCATCAACTCTGTCTTATCAAGCAATATTGTAAGAGTATCTATCTGAGCAAGCCTGTATTTTACTTTCTTATGCCCACAACTAGTTGTAAACAACATCCCAATAAGGCTAACAACAATAATAAAAGGCGCAATTCTTTTCATTTTAATGGATTAAATATATTAATCAATAATATTGAAACCGGTATAAGCAACCAAAGCCTGTGGAATAACGATACCATCCTCAGTTTGATTATTCTCAAGCAAGGCAGCAACTATACGAGGTAACGCTAAAGCACTACCATTTAGTGTATGAGCAAGCTTAGTTTTTCCTTCTTTATCTTTAAAACGAAGTTTCATTCTGTTTGCCTGATATGATTCAAAGTTAGAAACAGAGCTAACTTCAAGCCACATTTTTTGTGCAGCCGAATATACTTCAAAGTCGTAAGTTAATGCCGAAGTAAAGCTCATGTCACCACCACAAAGCCTTAAGATACGGAAAGGAAGTTCAAGTTTCCTTAAAATTGAAGCAACATATTCTTTCATTTCTTCAAGAGTCTCATAAGATTTATCAGGATGCTGTATCTGTACAATCTCAACTTTATCAAATTGATGCAAACGGTTCAAACCTCTAACATCCTTACCATAAGAACCTGCTTCACGACGGAAACATGCAGAGTAAGCAGTATTCTTTACAGGGAAATCCTTTTCGTTAAGGATAACATCTCTGTAAATATTGGTAACAGGAACCTCAGCAGTAGGGATAAGATATAAATTATCAACAGTTGCATGATACATCTGTCCTTCTTTGTCGGGTAACTGTCCGGTTCCATAACCTGAAGCTTCATTAACCATCAATGGTGGTTGAATTTCAAGATAACCTTGAGAGGTAGCATTGTCAAGAAAGAAATTGATTAACGCACGTTGAAGTCTGGCACCTTTACCTTTGTAAACAGGGAAACCAGCGCCGGTAATCTTATTACCAAGTTCAAAATCTATGATATTATATTTAGCACACAAATCCCAATGCGGAATAGGTTTTGAACCTTCGGCAGGGATAGTGCCTTCCTGATGAATATTCTGATTGTGTTCGGCCGACTTGCCCAAAGGAACTGAAGAATGTGGCAGATTAGGTATCTGAACTAAGAGCAGATTCAACTCAGTTTCTATCTGATCATGCTTTTCAGAAAGATCTTTAGCCTGATTTTTCAACTCTGCTGTTCTTTCTTTTAATACATTAGCTTCAGCTTGTTTCCCTGATTTAAATAACATGCCAATTTCTTTAGCTAGATTATTAGCTTCAGCCAGATTAGCATCTAAAAGCTTCTGAGCATCTCTTCTTTGAGTATCTAAATTCAGCACATTAGCAATAATATCTACTGCTTTAAAATTCTTAACTGCTAAACGGTCAATAACCTCTTGTGTGTTTTCTCTTATATAATTTAACTGTAACATCTGTTGTAATTTTTGTGCAAAAGTAATCAATTACGAATTACGAATTACTAATTACGAAAAGAAAAAATGCCTTAAGTACTTAAAATGCCTTAAGTGCCTTAAGTTGAAGAAAAATCATGAATTAAGAATTATGAACTATTTATTATAGATGATATATGATATAAATATGATTATAATATGATTATAACCAATTTGAATTCATTATTCCTATCTTAAAACAGTCATTTATCATTCCAAAGTACTCAATTGATAAGGGAAGGTCTTCCCTTAACTAAGAAAGACCTTCCCTTAACAAACGAAGACCTTCCCTTGACAAACGAAGACCTTCCCTTCGCAAATGAAGACCTTCCCATGACAAATGAAGACCTTCCCTTAACAATTGAACATCTTCCTTTAACAATTGAACATCTTCCCATAACAAAGGAAGACCTTCCCTTGACAAAGGAAGACCTTCCCTTCGCAAAGGAAGACCTTCCCATGATAAATGAAGACCTTCCCTTACTTTTTGAAAGTTTTATTAACACAATGCGTTGGATATATTGATGTAATGACTTCTTTAATTAAAAGTCTAATAGCTTCAACACAGTATTCCAGTTGCGGCTGCTGGCTGTAAGTTTAAGTTTTGATTCAATAAAATTAATTGTTAGCTTTGAATTACTGAACCCATTAGGACAATATAAATAGATTGCCTTACCTTTTACTATAAATTCATTTGGCTGATCGTTTAGATTATACAAAGCTTTAGATTTTTCCGCGTCAGCTTCTTCAGACAAAAAAGTAACAGCTAGCTTAGTGATGTCTTCATTCCTTTCTATAATAAATTGATTATTTTCTGAAATATATTTAAGCTCCTGCTGATTTAAAACAATAACAGGGACATTAAAACCATATTCTTTCTCAATTTTAACAGTAATAAGCTTAGCTAATTCAATTTGATCTGTATTTTGAGATTTGAAAATAACATTCCCGCTCTGAATGTAAGTTTTAACATCTGTAAGATTAATTGTGGTAAGATGTTTTCTCAAATCTTCCATTTTAATAATTCTTTTTCCGCTTACGTTTATCCCTCTGAGTAGTGCAATGTATGTTTCCATTAGTTATTTAATGATATTAATAGTGCAAAAGTAAGTAAAAAGAAGGTTTCATTTTAACAAATTAGCATATTCTAACACAATTCTAATATTATTTATCATTAAATCATGGATTTTTTAGTAAATTCGCAGCCTTAAATTTATAAATTTTACTATGGTAAATCAATATAAAAAGTGGAACAACATCATCGGATGGATTGTATTTATAGCAGCAGCTATAGTTTACATCTTAACTTCCGAACCCACAGCCAGCTTCTGGGATTGTGGCGAATATATAGCTACTTCCTACAAACTTCAGGTAGGTCATCCTCCTGGAGCACCTTTCTTTCAGTTAGTAGGCAGATTCTTTTCATTATTTGCATTCGGACATACTGAATATGTAGCACGTATGGTAAATACTATGTCGGCATTAGCCAGTGGATTCACCATCTTATTTATGTTCTGGTCAATGACATTACTGGGGCGCAAATTAGCTACAGCTAAAGGAGCAGAACTAACCGATTCAAAAGTATTAGCTATCTTCGGAAGTGCTATAGTTGGTTCATTAGCTTATACCTTTTCAGATTCGTTCTGGTTTTCGGCTGTTGAAGGCGAAGTATATGCTTCTTCTTCTTTTTATACAGCCATAACATTCTGGTGTATCTTAAAATGGGAAGAGAATGCGGATGATAAACGTTCATTCCGATGGTTAATATTAATTGGATATATTATTGGCTTGTCAATAGGTGTGCATTTATTAAACTTACTTTGCATACCTGCAATTGTATTTGTTTATTATTTCAAAAAGTTTGAGACCACACGCAAAGGAGTCATCTTATCAGCAATCTTATCTTTAGTATTATTAGCCGGAATTTTATTTGGAATCATTCCATGGATAATAAGCTTTTCGGGTTGGTTTGAACGATTCTTCGTTAATACATTTGGCTTACCATTTGGTTCAGGAACTTTAATTTATTTTGCTTTAATAATAGCAGGTATTATTTTTGGGATCAAATATTCTATAAAGAATCATAAAGTAGTTTTAAATACTATCATACTATCATTTACTTTTCTATTGATAGGTTATTCTACCTTTTTAATTCTTGTAATAAGATCAAATGCAGATACTCCAATTAATGAAAACAAACCTGATAGTGCAACAGGATTAGTTTCATACTTAGGTCGCGAGCAATATGGATCTAATCCTATCGTTTACGGACAATATTATAATGCACCGGCAGTAAGTTATGAAGATGGTAGCCCTGTTTATAGTAAGGCATTTTTAGTGATGGCTGATGATAGACAATATGCTACTTTCTACGAAAAGAACAGTGCTGAGAAATATATTGAGGAAAATAAAGGAAAAGGCAACTTCCATATTAAAGGAAAATATATCATTTCGGATGATAAAAAAGGAACTGAACCTAAATATGATGACCGTTTCTGCACTCCGTTTCCTCGTATGTGGAGTTCGGAGCATGCTGATACTTATGAATCATGGGGAGGAGTAAAGGGAACACCAATTACTGTTCAGGACAGGAATGGTGATAAAGTTTTAAATAAGCCATCTATGATTGAGAACCTTAGATTCTTCTTCAATTATCAGATGAATACTATGTACTGGAGATATTTTATGTGGAATTTCTCAGGTAAGCAAAATGATATTCAGTTTAGAGGGGAGAAAACGAATGGTAATTGGATAACAGGGATTAAATTTATTGATGAAGCTCTAAGAGGACCTCAGGATAATGTCCCTGAGAGCTTAAAAACTAAAGGTACTAATAAGTTTTATCTACTCCCATTATTACTTGGTATCATAGGTTTATTATTCCATTTCAACCGTGAGAATAAGGGAGCCGTTACTGTATTTCTTTTATTCTTTATGACAGGAATGGCTATAGCTATTTACTTAAATATGTATGCATATCAGCCTAGAGAACGTGATTATGCTTTTGCAGGATCTTTTTATGCCTTTGCAATGTGGATAGGTTTTGGTGTGTATGCAATTTATGATTATTTAAGTCAAAAATGGAACCCTAAATTAACAGCAATTGTCACTACTGTTGTTTGTTTTCTGTTAGTGCCAACAGTTATGGCTAAGGATGGATGGGATGATCATGATCGTTCAAATAAATATACCTGTCTTCATTTTGCTGAAGATTATCTTAACTCTTGTGCTAAAAATGCTATCTTGTTTACCAATGGTGATAACGATACTTTCCCATTATGGTATGCTCAGGAGGTTGAAGGAATACGTACTGATGTAAGAGTAATTAATCTTAATCTGCTTAATACCGACTGGTATATTGATCAGGCTAAGCGTAAGGCTTATGATTCGGATCCAATTCCTTTTTCGTTAACTAAAGAGAAATACATACAAGGTACCCGTGATTATCTTTATGTAAATAAAGAGGCTAACAAAGCTGATATTTTTGTTAATATTAAAGATGCTATTAAGTTTGTAAGTGATGATAACAATACTACTCCGATGAATAATGGGAAGAACTTAAATTATTTCCCTACTAATAAGTTTAGTATTCCTGTTGATAAGGATGCAGTTATTAAATATGGTGTTGTTAGTCCGTCGTTAAGAGATTCTATTGTAAATTCTGTTGATTTTACATATAAAGGATACATTATACAAAAGGCACAACTATTAGTGATGGATCTTTTAGCTAATTTTGATTGGAAACGTCCTGTTTATTTCTCAATAACTTCAGGTTCGGAAGCTTTTATGGGACTTGAAGAATATTTTCAACAGGAAGGACTTACCTATAGATTAGTTCCTGTAAAAGGACATGGTACTCCTGATGGTCAGTTGCTGGGTAATGCAAATACTGCTTTAATGTATGATAATCTTATGAATAAATTTAAGTGGGGTGGTGTTGATAATCCTCATTTATATATTGATGATCAAACATTACATATGCTTACTTATTTCCGTAGTTATTTTGCAAGATTGGCTAGTACTCTTGTTGACGAAGGAAAGAAGGATATGGCTATAAAAGTTCTTGATCGATGCCAGCAATATGTTACTGATAAAGTAGCACCTTATAATATTACTATTTTGCCTGTAGCTGAAGCATATCTAAAGGCTGGAAGTACTGATAAAGGTGTTGCAATTTTAAATCGTCTGATAGAAAGAGATACCCAGGAGTTAGGTTATTACTTTATGTTTAAAGGGAGTGATGCCAAGTATATGGATTCAGAAAAACGAATGGGTTTGTATGTGGCTAATAAGTTAGTTGAAATGACAGATTTATACAAATTGACTGCTTTAAATACAAAAGCTAAATCATTATTCCAAAGATATATGACTTTATATAATGCATCAGCTCCTCAACAGCCTGCTCAGCAGCAGCAACAAGAACAACAACAGGGCGAGTAATCTAATCTAAATAATTATAAAGAAAGGGATGAAGTCTTATTGATTTCATCCCTTCTTTTTTTAGTTTTATATGCTACGCAAACTTAACAATGAGTTGAAAAATTCAAAAAGTTAAGGTTTTATTAAGATGATATATTATTTAATCATTGGCATATATTTGTCTCGATTCTCTATAATAACCCATACTTCAATTGCTAAAAGAACAAGTGCCATTGGTAAACCTGAAGGATCATTAACTATATGAGTTAATAGTATACCTGCCAAAACCGGTAAAATAATAATTGCTCCCAGAGCTCTGAATTTGTTTGTCATAAAAAGGATGCCTCCAGTTATTTCGGCAACAGCAATAAGGGGCATTAACCATGCTACATCCATAAATGCTTTTATCAAAAGCATCATTTTCTCAGGCATCTTTTCAGGCATAGGCATGTAATGAAAGAATTTATTTATACCTGAATTGATGAACATTAGTCCAAAAAGAATACTTATTACTAATAAGATTTTCTGTTTCATTTTATTGTTTTTTTTAATTATTATAAATGTTTTTTGTGAATAGTTGTTAAACAGATTTTGTATTGATTAGTTTAACAAGAGAATGATTAAAAGTGGCAGAATAGATAGAAAGTGAATTGAAATAAAAGGTATAAACATAATTCAAACGAGTAAATGTTACTTTCTTTTTTTATCAACTTTTAATATTTGTTGGTTTCCCACTATTTCGAGTCCTGCAATTGATGTACTGTCGCAAAAGATAACTTTCCCTTTATTATTTATAACAATCAATTGAAGTTTAGCATCAATACTTTCGGAGATGCGTCTATCCATTGATCCTTTAAAAGGGGCTTTTAATAATCCAAAGTTTTTGCGTGAAGCATTGATGATATATGTGTTATTAACATCTCTAATAATAATCTTTATGCTGTTAGAATCCAATCTTTCTATTTCAAGATTAGAATGGGTATAAGTAGCAAAACGGTATATAGTACTGTCGAGAAGAAAGAATCCAAGAAATCCTGTAAACGATTTTCCCATCCACGGAACATTTGCAACAGAAAGCATAAAAGAGCTATTCCCTTTGCTAAAATTATTCGTCTGCATCCAAATCCATGCTGATGGCATCGAGCTACCCCAATCTTTCTCAATATACCCAACACCCTTATCGAAATTATAGGTCTTTCCATCCTTTATAAGTCTACCTTCTATCCTATTAGTAAGGCTTACAACTCCATAGTAGCATTGCATGAAAGGGACAAAACGATACCATCCCATAATACCTGTATTTATAAATGTGTTATTCTTAAGTTCTCTCATATTCGAGGTATGTATTTCACCCGAAACAAAGGAGCTATCAGTTTTAATGTTGAGGATAATCATTTCTTTAGAGAAATAGTTTTGTCCTATTTTAATAGCAAACTCTTTCATTGAAAACTCAAATGCTTCTATTGGAAACGAATAATAATTTGTTTTGGCTGTTTTTCCATCTATAATCTGAATAAAGGCATGTTGTTCTTTTCCATCTTTAGATATCGAAATGCCGGGAATAATGCTGAGGATTGATGAGTTGTCAGAAGAAACCATTTTGAAATACCATCCTTCAAAATATTCATTTTTCATATTATTACCCTGAAACATCTCAGGATGTCTCAACTTTTTTAATCCATAAGCGGGCAAGTATTTATGATTTGAGAATTTGACAACATGTTTAAGTGTCTGTGCCTGGCATGAATTTAATTCTAACAACCAAATAAGTAAACTGAGAATTAAGATAGTAAAAGCGAATGTTTTTTTAATTCTTTTCATTTATGCAAAGATACAACATTTTGATGCATACTAATGATAAATTAAATAATCACAATTTATCTTTTTATCTAATATCTAATATCTCATATCTTTTCACTATCTTTGTTTTTTTATTTACTTAATGATATTTTCTAAAACATGCCAATTTAAAGCTTGATAGTCGAGAAAAATTAAATGGGATGAGAAGGGCAAGCGGCATCATTTAAATAAACAATAATAAACAGAATGAAAATTTACAAAGCAGATAATGAATTAGCAGATAAATTATTTAAACAAGGTTTAATTGAAGTTACTTCCGAAAATAATAAAACAAAAGGTGATATAAGGAGTTTTAAAACGTCTAGAGCTTCTCATAAAGTAATTTGGTTTGATTATGGTATTAAAATAACAAGATCAAATACTGTATTCTGGAGTAAACAGGAAATATCAGAAGAAGATATAAAAGCAATTCTTTTTTATTTTAAAGCTAAAGCTGAATGGTATAGACAATTTTATTCTTTTGACTTTTTTAATTTTGATGAATTTCAAGAACGTCTGCTAGCTATTAGAAAAGAGTTGGAAGGTTCAAATGCTAATCTTCATATATTAAAAAGAAAATTAAAACAACAGATAATTGCTTTTTATGATAACATAATTATTTAAAACGATATCGATTTACACATTACCCGATCTTCATGCAAAATATAATTAACTTATAGCAGTTATAAACTAAAGTTGTCTATAGTGCAAAGTTTGTATTTCGTATAATTATAAACCCAGATTACGCATTAAGATATTAAAATGTCATTACAAATATCGAAATGTCAAT
>CAIWDQ010000567.1 GCA_903911455.1 uncultured bacterium | reverse complement strand
CCTGAATTATCTGTTTTCTTGCTTGTAATACTAAATGTTCCAATATCTATGTTAGAAATATATAAAATACCTATCGTTGCTCCTACCACACCATAACTGTATATAATTATACTATTGAGATAAACATATGGATTATTAATAACTGCGACTCCACTTGATAATTGAACAGAACCTGGGAACGTGGTTTTATAAACTAAGGGACTATCTGCTCCGTTGTGAATGTGATAAGGTATTTTGGAGACTCCAAACTGGTTATTTGCAGCATATAAATTTATGTTCTTATCAAATAAATCTTTGTATTGTTTTTCATCTATATCCATTTTATTTTATTCTAACCTCTTTTAGTCTGACATATGATGGACTACTTACAGCTGAATTAGTAACAGCTCTTAGTTGTATCCATTGAGCATTTGTAAAGTTTACTGAATGATTGTCTGAATAAGCTCCTGTTGTACTACTGGTAAAAATTAAATCAAAAGCATCCTTAAAATTCTTCCTATAATATATTGAAATACTCTCTCCTGCTACTAATGGAGAACTTAATTTATATTCAACTGTCTTAAAAGTTTTAGCTCTTAAAAATGTCCCAGGTGCTATTAAGTCATAATCTATAGAAGCCTGAAAACCAGTATATGGAGTTCCTACTGTTACATCTATTCCAAATCCAGAACTTCCATTATACCAATTTATGTATAATCCTGTTCCAACTGGATTAGTTGAATAATTTGGTATCAACGCAGTGGCATATCCTCCATAAGTATCAAATGAAAGTTTATTCGTTAATCTTAATGCACTAGTATCAATATCAATAGCCCAGACTCCTCCATAATTATTATTTGCAGCACCTGCATTGTTAGCAGTTAAAAAACTAAAGTAAAGTTGGTTTTTAAAAGAAGTTGCACCACCCCAAGTAAAGTAAGGTTCTACTGTTCCTGAAATATGGTCTGGTATTTTTTTATAAAGTTGTGCATTTGTTCCATTAGTAATGTATATTCTTCCACGACCTCCCATAAAAGCAAAAGCATTTGTGTTAATAGTTACTAAATTTATACAATTACTTTCTGCCACAAATATAGGATATTGTGCTATCTGTGAAAAAGTATCCCATGGATAGAGAACGTTTCCCCTTGCTCCTATTAAAAGAGTATTGGCTAAGAAGGTAAGACATTGTGACTGGTCTGTAAATGGTAAAACTGATGTTGTATCAAATGTATATGTATTTTTGTCACCTGGGTTAAATGGTGTTCCAATAGCTGTTTGATAAAATCTTCCTATCCAATTTCCATCACAATAATAAACTTTATTATCAGGACCTAATATAGATTTATGAAAAGTAGTACTAGCCTTAAGATAAGCTGTTTTGTGAGTAGTTGCATCTAATGGTTTCCATCCCCATACCCAATTAAATGATTGGTCTAACCAATCTATAGATTGACTTCTAAAAATAAAGAACCACCTTGTTCCATCAGAAGCCTGATAATAAACCAAACCACATCCCCCTGTATCAGACGATCCACTTGCTCCTGCAAATATATATTTTCCACTTGCTGTCTGCAGGTTAGAAGAATTATACAACCATAATTGTCCCACAGCATCCAAAAAAGCATATACTAAATCATAAGAATTATATGCACTATGAGATTGCCCTGTGTTAAATTGACCAACTGCATTTGTACCAACTTGATATACTGTAAATGTTCCTGTTCCATTGGTTACATGAAATGCAGTTCCAGTTAAAAAGTTTGATAATGAATTTGCTATTTGAAAAACTCCTACTCCTTTATTGATAATCCAATAAGTTGTAAATATATCTGCTGTTACTCCTAATCCCGATTGAACTGTAAAATTGATAGCCATTCCATTTTCAATATTTGCTGCACCTGTATAAGTAAGATAATAAGTTCCAGCATTTGCAGAAGTAATAGCACCATTTGCGATTACCTCGGAATATATTTTTGAAGTAGCAAAATTTACAGAAGACTCTCCTGGTATAGAAACTATATTCATGTTTCTAATATCAGAGATACCTAAATAAGGAGAGTCTGCTATACCCTTTTCAGGACTATCAAATACAATTGCATTTTCGTCGTTTGGGTCTATATGATATGCCATAATTTTAAAATAATTGAAACATATTACCTTGATTTGTTATTGCGGGTGCGAATGAAGCAATAATCATTGATACATTAGCACTTGCTGCTATATTAGTTATCAAACTTTGACTACCTGTTCCCACTGTTCCATTGCTATCTAATAATCCTTGTCTACCATCTGAATCAACTGCTCTTAAAAAAGAACCTGCTCCTGCTGATATTGTCCCACTACTTACATTGTTTGTTCCTACTAAGGACATCAACCAGCAATTTGATGATACTACTGTTGTAGAAGCTGTTTTTGTAGTTACTCCTGTTCCTGTAACACTATTAGAAGAATCAGGAACATCTTGTTTAACTCCAGTATATGAAGCAACTTCAAAACAAGGAAAAGCATAACCAATCACTGCTATATTTGCTGTTCCACTTGTAGGATTAATTAAATAATATAAATAGCAATATCTAACTGATGGCACTTGATTTTTAGCTATCAATGTCATTGATTGGATACCATATGTTGCTGCTGTTATATTATCTGATGTATCTCCTATAATCGCTACGACCAATAATCTGTTTGTTCCATTTCCCACAGTAAAAGACAAAGTAGCTGTTTCGAATACTGCTGCTGAATTGTCTGTTGCTATTGCCATATTATGCTACTGCCACACATTGCCAAAGTGTTTTACTTGCTGACCAAATAAAACCTATTGTTAAGGTGACGGTTGTTGCTGCAGTTGTTGATTTAATCATTTTTTGACCTTTTATAAATTACTATATCTTTCCTGTCTTTTAATGTTTTTCTTCTGTGACAATTTGGACACAAAACTTGTAAATTATTTATATCTGAATATAATTCTGGATAAATACTTTTTGGCAATATATGGTCAACTTCCATTATTTCTATATCTCGTAATCCGCATTTTTGACAAGTATAATTTTCTCGTAAAAGAACTTGTTTGGAATTATATCCTATCTTCCCGCCTTCCCATAATGGACTTGTATTTCCTCCTTTATTTGGATTATTTTCTATATTCATTTTTGTTGTCCAAGGACTTAATTTTCCTTTATTATGTGGAATCATTCCTTTTATAAAACCATTTTTATTACCAATACCCTTTCCTTTACGATTATTTCTTATTTTTTCTATTACTTCTTGTGATTGATGTTTTCCTTTAATCCAAGATACTTGTAATCCTTTTTTATCTTTATTCCAAGGTTTTCTTCCTTTATTTATTTGATTTCCTTTATTGAACATATTTTTAAGCGACTGCAACTATTTGCCACAATGACTTGCTTGTAGAATAAATAAATCCCATTGTAAGAGTAGCAGTGGTAGCGGTCGTGGTAGAAGGGAGTGCAACCGTAGTTGCTCCATAGGCTGTGTCCCAAGTTAATGCTCTTGCTGATGTTGTTGAACTTGCTACTGAAATAATAAGTTTCTGTCCGTCTGTTGGTGTTCCTGTTGGGTTGTTGAATTTCAATGCACCTGCTTGTGCTGTCACTATAAACATATCTTGAGTGTCTCCGTTTATAGATGTTCCTGTGTCTGTTGTATAAGTTGTGGCCGAAAGTACTCTCGGAGTTACTCGTTTATTGGTTAAAGTATCTGTTGTTGCTCTTCCCACTAAAGTATCAGATGCTGGAATTGTTGAACCATTAGCACTTGTAAGAGAAGAAAGAGTAGCCACATTATTAAGTGCTACCGCCCCTGCTGTCCCAATATTTATAGCTAAAGCCGTTGCAACCCCTGTACCTAAAGATAATGTTGCCTGTTTTCCATTTAATTGACTCTGTATTCCGCTGGTTACCCCTTTTACATAAGATAATTCTGTAAGCGAAGGATATGTGGCTGTTGGAAGTTCTCCAACTACTCCTGCGTTATCATAGAGAAGTAGTCCTGTTGTTCCAGAGGTTATAGTAGATGTTCCTATTATTAGGTTAGCAGTAGCAACCGCACTTGTAAGAAGGCGGTGAGTAACTGGGTCTGCCCATAATGGAACTATTGCTCCATTTCCAGCATTTGATAATGCTGTTAGAGTCTGTCTTGAGTTTTCATCTAATCCTGCATTTGCCATATTAGTTTGAATTTGTTAATAATTTTCCTGTAGAAGCATCGGCGTATACTTCTATTATTTTACCATTTCCTGCTGAAGACAAAGCAATCCACGCACTTCTTCCATTCTCGTCTAATTCTGCATTTCCATTTCCATTATCACTTCCTGTAGTATCATCTAAAATATCTAATGTGTGATTAGTTGGATTTCCTTTAATAGGAACAATAGTACTTCCATCTGTTGAAGAAACACAAATTATTGCTTCTCTTCCATTTTCATCTAAAGGTGCATTACTCATTTTGTTAATCTCTTCATTGTCTCTTGAAGAGTGTTATACTTATCATTAATTTGCCTATCTCTATCGTTGAGTTCTTTTTCTCTTTCGTCATTGTTCTTTTCTTTCTGTTCTATTCCTTGAAGGTTAAATTTAACTCTATTTTCTCTTTCTATAACTTCATCTAATCGAGACTCAATCATTTTATTCATTACTTCTGCTTTTCCTTTTGTTTCTGAAAGAATACTGTCTACTAAGATTTTTTCATCTTGTGACTCTTTTAGTATTCTTTCAAACTCTCCTTGTATTAAATCTACTCTACGATTTTTATCTTCCACCTCTACTTCTTTGGCAGAAACATAAAACTCTCTGTCATCTAATTTTGCTTTATGTTGTTTAAATAAATTCTGTTCAGCTTCTAAATTAAATTTATCTTCCTTTAATAATTCCCATTCTTTATCAAGAGGTTCTTTTAATTTATTTCTATTTATTTCAATTTCCTCAACTTCTATTTTTAAATCATAAACAATCTGATGCAAAGACTTAGTTTCATTTTCAAGTTCTTGTTTAGTTCCTATAATAAAATCAAGTCTCTGTTTCTGAAGAGTGCTAAGGTCTTCTCTTAGTGCATCTATTTTTTTCGCAATGAACACTCCCTCATCAATGTTCCTCTTTCTTGAGAGGGAAGTGTCTACTGCTATTTGATTTTTGGTCAAAAGTTTCACTATTCTTCGTTTTGTTTTAATAATAAGTCATTTTCCTCAATGAACTCACGATTTAAATCTGCTTTTCCAGAAACTGCCTTGCTACCTTTTAATTCTAACTTTGTTTTTTTACCCTCTTTTACAGTAGCTCTTTCTATTGGTAAAGGAGTAAGACACATTTCTATCAGAGGTTCTAAGGTTTTATCATCTCTAGTTGGAGGTAATCCACCACCCATTTTTGATAATCTTTTGTATTCAGCACCTTTGTACCAATGTTCTTCTGCCCATTTATATGCAAATTTCTTGCGTATTTCTTGAACATTTTCTGGTGGTTCACCTGGAATTAACATAGGTGAACATGTTTTTGAAGGGAATGTATATTCTTTATTATTCCAAAGAACTACGAAATCCTCCTTACTATTATTGCTGAAGTAGAAGACTCCATTTAGGTAGCCTTTGTCTTCAGGATTTAATTCTGTCATGGTATTATTCACAGATTCAGGTTCTGTGTGACCTTGTTAATAATATCTTCAGACGATTGACAGTCGCCATCTTAACCACCTGCGTAAAGTGGTTAAGGGGAGATTCAATCTATACACTCAAGTTTATCATATTGTATTTTGTAGAAGCTGTTGCTACTACTGCTGTTCCTATTCTTGGTCCTGTTGCTACTGCGTAAGTTGCAACTGCACCTGCTACTCCTGATGGTACACATACATCAATACCTAATGCAACTGTTGAACTACCTAATACTGCAACTAATCCTTTTGTTTGGACATATCCATAAGAAGCTACGGTTGCTGTAGAAGCAGGAATTGGATAAGCTGTTACACCTAATGTCATTCCTGTTAAAGTTGTTGCTGGAGAAATAATTACTCCATGTGTTGTTAAAGCTGTTCCAAATGGAGTACCATAAGGACAAAGAGTTAAAGTAAATCTTGAGTCTGTTGATGTTGCTACTAAGAATTGGTCTTCTACTGTAATTACTGTTGCTGCTGTTGTAGCTGCTGCAGTAATACTAGCAATTTTTAATGTTTGTCCCAATCCTGTTCCCTCTACTACATTTAAGTAACCATCTTGAAATTGGTTTACTAATACTGCTGTTGCACCTGTTGCAATTTGAATTACTTTTCCTCCAATTGCTGCTGCGATAGGATATGTTGCTGAATATCCAGTTGTACTTGTTGTTGCTGGTGAAAGTCCAACGAAGTTTGCAGATACTGCAACTGGTCCTTGAACTACTACACCTGCACCTAAAGCTGTTCCTGCATTTTGTACAAGAACGAATTCTCTTCCGTCTTCTGCACTCCATCTTGAACCACACATTGTGACAACTGAAGGGTCGCTTATAGTGGTAGATGTGTATAAGTCAAACGGAGCTGATTTTGCACCTGTTAAAAAACTCATAGTGTTGTGTTATTTAATTATATTATGCTGCTGCGAATATTCCTGATTGTGCTACCATTCTCCATACTGTTCCATCGCAAACTAAAGTAATGGTATCATTTACGACTGCTGTTCCTTGAGTATTAGTTACTGTTGTACCACTTAAAGTTGTACCTGTAGCAGTAGTTTTTAATTTCACAGTTCCACCTGTAATAGTAAAACCTGTTGTTACATCAGATACTGTGAAAGTAAAATACAATCCATTTGCTGCTGTTGGAAGTGTCCACGAAGGAGTACCACTAGTTGACCTGTTATTAAAGACTTGGCCTGATTGTGCTGCTGTTAGAACAACTGTTGTTCCAACTAATGCACTATCTGTTATCAATCTTAATTGTGGTCCTGTTGGTGCTACTGTGAATACTGGTGCTACTGTGAAAGTGGCTACTCCAGTGATGCCAACTGTTGAAGCAAATGTCGTTGCTCCTGCTACTGCTAAAGTGGAATTTAAAGCAGTTGCTTTGTTGGTATTCAATCCCATGATATCAACAATAGGCAAGGAACTCTCTATACATGTGTCTGTTTCATTTGCCATAGTTTTTTGTGTTTAATATTAAGTTCCTGTTATTGCTGTTAACTTTGCATTTCTGAAAGGGTTAGTACAAACCAATTGTCCTCCCATAATCATGAAACCATTGATGGCTCCCATGTTATAAGCTCTAATCCAGTTTGTCCATGTAAATGCTTTTGAAGCTGATGCTTGGTTTACTGAAGAATAGATGTTACCTTTGATTGCTTTATCTGTTAAAGATACAGCAGAACCTTCCCACCAGTTTAAACCATAGTACTTGATAAAGTCTGTGTTTAATAAGTAGAATGTTCCTGTAGTAACTTTCTTATCTCTGTGAATTTCTAAACCATCCCATACTAATCCTACACCACCTTTATAACCTGTTCCTGCTTTCATGTCATTAAAGTTTGTGTATGTGTTTCTTTGGAAAGGCATTAACAATTTTTCAAAGTAAGACCATGTTGTGTAATCTGTCAATGCAAAGTTTGGTTCTACATTACCATCTGTTATTGCATTTGCTAATTGTCTTACCTTTAACAAAGAAATAGTTCCACCAGATGCTGTTACTGTTGCATTCAATCCTGCGTAAGTGGCTCTTGCCAATCCTCCGTAAGTTGAAGCTACTGTTCCGTCATCAACGATGTTTGCCAATCCTGATGGAGCTTTACCTCCAGAACCACTTCCGTCTGCTTGAAAGTAATTACCAATGTCATCAGCAGCATCTTGTGCTCTTGATTTCATCATAGTAGTTAACAAATTCAATTTTTGTGAAGGTGTTTTGTTAATAGACAAATCAGAACCAGCTAATGCGACGTTTGTAGCTACAAAAGTAGGATAAAAAGTCATGTTAACTGTTACTGGTTGTTGTGAAGTTGGTAGTTGGTCGAAGCCATTAAAAGCTACTGAAGCAACTCCTTTCTGATACTTAATTGGGAAAAGCATTTGTGAGCCATCCCATTTTTCTGTTCTTGATAAAACTTCTCCAAAAAAGAAGTTATCCCTAAGTACTTGGTCAACCCACGCTGGAGCCAAATATTGGTTCGTTGTGGTTTGAATATTTACATTAGGTGCTGTTGGGTCTGCCATATGTGTTTTTTATATTAATTATATTATCCTCCAGTAAGTTTAGAGATTATTCTGTCTACTGCACTCCAAGATTTATCTTCACTCTCATTAGGTGCAAATGAATTACTTCCTCTTTCCGTAGAACGATTTGCTAATTCTTTTGCTCTATTGTTCGTTTGTGTTTCTCTTGTTGATTGAAAAACTTCAAAGGTCTGTTCGAAGTCTGGAAACTCTATTACTTCTCCATCAGAGTTTTTAGGAGCAACTTTACGAATAAAGTTTATAAACTCTCCTCTTAGTTTTCTAGCTTGTGGTAAATCTGAAGTAATATCTACTCCATGATTATCCTCAATTGCTTCAAAACCTGATTCAAGTTCGTCATCTGCTTCCTGTTCTTCTCTGTCTTCTGCTTCTCTTTGTGATTGAAGATAATTAAGAGCTTTTTCAGCACCTCTATCTTCTCTCTCTAAGATGACTCTTTTAAAGTCTTTGATAGCAGAAATCTTTTCAGGAGTATCGTTTCCAATTATCCTTGTAAGTACTTCATCTATATCAGTAGTTGTCTCTTCTACTTCTGGTTCCCTTTGTTCTGGAATACGCTTTGCGATTTCTCGTTCTATGTATTTTTGAACTTTAGGGTCTTTGTGAAAAGGTAAAACCTTTGGTTCTTCCTCTTCTTGAATTTCTTCCGTTTGATTAGTTGGAAGAATATCTGGAGATTTATTATCAAAAGGGTCTGACTCCTCTCTAGTTAAATCACCTAAGAACTCATCTACTCTTGTTTCATTCGCCATAATATTTACACAGACTGTTTCAGGCACAATCGAGGAAGCCTATATGGTTAATTGATTTACACAGGTTTTCATCTTTTTTCCCTGATAACCGAGAACCAAGGGATTTTTATTACATTCCGTGCTTATTGTTTGTGTGTCCTATTCTTTCTGCTCTTTCTTCTTTTCTTTCTTTATATTTATTTAATGCTTTGTTTGCAGCAGGTACTCCTTTCTTGACAGTTCTTTCGAACTTCTCTTTGACTATTCTATCTGCAACTTTTCTACCTTCTGACTTTTTAATTGGTTTATCCATTTTTGGCTCTACTAAGAGCTTTGTCTTTAACATGTTTCTTTTCCATTGCTCGACCTTTGGCTGTTTCTTTGTTTCCTTTCATTGCACCTATTTTATTCATAGTGCCATAAATAACACCTGGATTGTTTCCATATTCTTTTTTTAATTTCTCTTCTAAAAACTTAGGCATGTTCGTACTTTTTTAATTCTTTTTCTTGTTTATTGTATTCACTCTTAAGACCTTTTCCTGTTCTTAATACTTTAGTAAGTTTCTTGTGCTCTGCTATTGCATCCTTTCTAGTCATTTTAATTAATGATTTTTCTTTACTCATTGTAGTGGTACTTGTTGTAATAAATTATTCTCAGGACCAGGTGCTGCTAATCCTGTATCTGTCGGTTGCTGTTCATTAGGAATTCCACCTGCTTGAGGAGATTGTCCTGGAGTTGGTTGTTGGTTTTCTGGAAAGTAAGTTTGGTAGTATTGTTGAGGATTTATATTCCATAATACAACTGCCTTTGCAAACTCCATAGGGTCAGGCATATTGAGTTTCTTTGCTAAGTTAATAGGGTCAATAGCTTTAGCACTCCATAAAGAAACAGCTTCATTTCTTTCAGACACTTCATCTTTAGGAGTCATGCTATTAGGAGATACAGATACTACAAATTGTCTATTAAGATTTGAATTTATTATTTGAGTATATTGAACTGCAATTCCTTGTCCTACAATTGCGGAATAATGAGGCTCATCATAGAATACATACATCAACTGTAACCACCAATTGAAAGTATTATCAGATAGTTGTTCAAGACTCTCTCCAATACCTCCTCCTATTCTACTACTATCTTTGTTTTGGTTACTTATAATACCTCTTGCAGTAGTGTTTGCATTTGCTTTCTCTGATGTTAGTCCTTGTGTTCCAAATATGTTTCTTAAAGTTTGTTTGTCTATTTCTTGAGATTGAAGCAATCCAGCAGGTAAAGCAGATGCTGGTATTCTTTTAATAGCGTTATCAACTTGTCCATCAGGTACTAACACTGGGTCTCCATCTTCTAAAGCCTGTGCTGCTTGACGAGCAGTTTCTACAGTGAAAGATTGTCCTGATAAAGCAATTGAATTATTACCTGTTCCTAAGTTTTTATCTATTTGATAGTCTCTTCTTACTATTCTATCTTGGTTAGGAATGCTTTGTTCAATTAAGTTTGTTATATCGTGTGGTTGCTCTTGTAAACTAAATATTGAAAAGAAAGAATAAGGCATCATTGGTTGAGCAAAATGGTTCTTTGCAGGTGTAACCGTCTCTGCTTCTAATCCATAATCTGCTTGCTCTTGCTCTGTATTCTTTTCTGTTTTGTCGTAGTTATAAAATTGATTGCGATGTTTGTCTAATACAATATCTTCAAATGTATAAAAGCAATACTCATCTGTCCACCATTCTGTGTATGTTATTTTTGTTCCTAATCTTCCATCTACTTTCATTGCAATCCATATCTTTTGTTCAGGGAATAGTTCTATTAACTTCTTTGCAGATACAGTAACTCTCTCTCCTATAAAAGCACCGATATATCTTCCTATCTCATCTATATAAGCATCTGGGTCCCATACAAAGTTCTTAGGATTACGAACCATTAAAGTAAAATCCTTAGCCTTTTCATCCCAACCATGCTTGAGTATTCCTATAAAATAAATTGACCAATGTCTTAAGGAAATACCTAACTTCTTTCTTAAGCCCATTGTATCAGCTTTATATTGAAGCATACTCTTAATCTGATTACTTGCTTCCATTCCTTCTGCTGTATTATCACTCCACACTACTGGCTCTGGATTTTTAGCTAATGCTTCTGGAAGAAAAGTCTCTTGAGCCTCAAAGATTAAGTTTGATGGAATACCTTTTTTAACAGTCTGTCCAGCTTGCCATTCAGCTCCTGCATAATAGACTTTATTCATTTTAGCTCTACCTTCTATTTTAGGATAGTAGCCATCGTGTTTTTGTTGCCAGTCTTTTGCAAGATTTATAAGGTCTTCATCAGACATCTTTAAAGTCAGAACATCAATTGGTGCTCCTACCTCTTCTGTTTGAGGAGTATAACTCTTGTTGATATCACTACCAACTAAATTACCTACTCCTAATATATTTGCTGCGAATGAATCTTGGTCTGCCATAGTTTATTTGTTTTATTTTTCTCTACCAAATTCGTCATATCTGCTTTTTTTAAGTCTTCTTGCACCTAATGCTAACTGTGCATCTCTTCCCATTCTTCTTTTATAAGTGTCTGATTTATCAGTTGTACTTTTTTCAGCCTTCTTCAAGGCTTTTTCTTTGTGGGGCGAATCCACAAACTCCTTTAATTTCTTTTTAGATGCTTTCATCCATCCGTGCAATTCAGGATTTCCTTTTTTATTATATTTTATTTCACTCATACTTTTTAAAAGTCAATCTGCTCACCTCTGAGCATTTGCTCTTTTTTAATTATTTTAATATTTACTTCATTTAATTGTCCTTCTTCGTAACCAAATGGAAGTGTCTTAATTCCAAATGGGTCTTTGCCTACTACTTGTGCTAAGTCTTCTGCAAATTTATCAAAGCCTATCATTGCATATACTAAGCTAAAGAACCAATGGTCAGGACCTTTCCTTTTCCATATCCATCTCCATCCATACTGAGGGTCATCTTCGGAGTCTCCTTGAATATCTTTAATTCTATATATGTTTAATGCGTGTTCAAAGAATGGTTGCCAATCGTCTTTGTTTCCATTGAATGTAATTCTTGCTTCTTTAATTTGATCAACTATCATTTGAACAACTCTGTTTCTATCGGCCAATACTTTGCCATACTCTTCTCCTTCTCCCCATCTAAATAAAGTCTTGTTCTTCGTCTCCTTGCTAAACCAGCACAAGAATACTCTGCCTTTGTACTTCGCTTGTAGCTTTCTTATTCCTATTAAATCTCCTCCTTGGTCAGCGATTAACATACTTCGTGGGTATTCTATCAACCTTTTCTCAATCTCATCATAGGGGTCATATCCAGGCCTACCAGACTCCTCTACACTCTGACAATAGCCATGATAGAACACTCCCTCCTTATTCATCATCGTATAGTGAATATTATGTCCTGTGTCTACTCCTATAATGACTCTTCCATTCTGTGTATTAGGTTGTGATGATAAGCATTTTATTAATGCTGTAAGTGGTATTAAATCATTCGGACTTATATAAGGTTCTCCTAACCACTTTTGTTTGTATAAAACATACCTATTTATTCTATCGTCTTCAATTTCCTTTTTAATAACTTCAGGAAGCCAACCATACTTTTCTGCTATATCATAGTTAACATTTATAATAATGGTATCTGGTCTTCCTTCTATAACTAATCTTTGATGAACTGGGTCATTCTCTAATAATCTGTTGTATGTATATATAATCTTTGAGTTTGGTTTTCTAATTGTTGGTGTTAGAACCTCTAAACTCTCTTTGCTTACTGTCTGGGCTTCTTCAACCCATGCTATATCTATTCCTTCAATTGACTTAATCGTCTGCTCATTGTTAAATAATCCTTTAAATAGGAAGTCTGAACCTGTAATTGTATTTATAATTGAATTATCTGTAACCTTGAAATCTATCAACTTATATTGCTTAATTAAATCTGACAGTAATTGATGTGAACTCTCTGCTATAGAACTTTGAAACTCTCTGAAACAAGCAACTCTAGTCTTAGCCATTCGTGTCCTTATAAGTAAGTATCTTGCTACTGTGTGACTCTTTAAACTATATCTTCCTCCATACACTGCAGCCTCACGCCAATCGTCATCAAATAATCTCTGGAACTCCTGTGGTATCTGTATTGTTATTCGGTTTAGTTCCATTTGATTTTACAAACTCTACTAATAATGTTTTTAATGACTCTCCATTAGATGTAATATCTGTCTTAGCATCAGGGCTTCCTTCTGCCATCTTCCACATTTCACTTTTGGTAACCTCTTTTAAGAACTTTTCTTTCTCTTCTGGCGACATATCAATTAATTTTTGTCTAACATAATCTTTCAGAGTTCCTTTCGGTCTTCCAGAAGGATTACCTGACTTTCCTGGCATAAATCCTTTTCCAGTTATACCTCCTAATTTCGTTGTTTTAGGGTTGTTACCAACAATATCTTTTTCCATTTTATTTATCCTCTTCCACTTTTTAAATGAGGTGTTTTTCTATTAACACGACTTCTTACTGCATCTCTATATTTATCGCTAATCTTATTTGAATAGCTTTCTCCCTTCTCAGCTTTCTTAAGAGATTTTTCTTTGGATTTATTCGCATATTTTTGTTGATATTTTCTCTCTTTTGAAAGAGGTTTATCTGATGGTGTTCCCATTATACTTCTTGATTTCATGATTGTTTAAATGTTGACTTCTTAATTTTATTATAGCACTTCCTACACATTTTTAGATTACTTTTGATTACTGCATTTAACTCTTTAACTTCTACGTGTCTATAACTTACAAACCATTTATTCTTCTTACAAAATGGACATTTCATAATTAAAATTGTGTTCTTTTACTTTGTAATATATCTAATTGTTTATCTTCGAAACTTCTTTCTGGTAGTCTTATATCTCCTTGAGTTGTTAATATAATACCTGCTAAAGATATTGCATTTTTAATGGCATTCTTAATCACTAAGGTACTATCCCAAACACCTTCTGTATTTAATTCCTCTTCATTATTTAATACTAATTGCTTATAAGGTGCTGATAAAGCATTATCTATTATTTTATTACCACTTTTTATTAGCATACTCTTTCCTGCTCCTATTACTATTCCATCTGATAAAGCTAATCTACAAGCATTACAGGCATCCATTGCTTTTAACATCTTATAACTTAATTCGCTTTCACTTCCTGCTCCTAATT
>CAIWDQ010000566.1 GCA_903911455.1 uncultured bacterium | reverse complement strand
TTTAATTCTTAATTTTTAATTCTTAATTTTTAATTGGGTTTAAAAACCATCCGGGCATTACACCCGGACGATCCATCAATTTAAAATTTCCAATTATGAAAAAACATTACGAAGCAAAAATACACTCCAAACATAACACTATCCAAATAACACTCCAGTAATTGTATAATATTCTACAACTATTGGGGTGTTTTTTTAATATTCGCACATTTTGGCTTTACTTTGTATTCTTTATATATAATATAATGGCAAAACTTACCAAGAACGAAGCAAAGCAAAAAAGAGCTTACGCAAAATCTTTATACATTAAATCGTTTGATTATGATGCTATAGCTGGTATGTTAGGTTTAACAGTTACTACTATTAAAGCATGGAGTCGTGAAGATGATTTTGAAGGAGCTCGCAAAGCAAGTTTTATTGCATTATCCGAAATGCGTAATACTATTTTAGAAAGTTTTGCAGAGCTGAAAGATGGTAAAACACCTAAAATATCAGCCGATATGGCTTCTAAATATGCGTCAGCATTTGAAAAATTAAGCAGCAAAAAGAAAACGCTAACTTACATATTTGAAGCTTACGAAATGCTTACTGAAGAGTTTTTAAAAGATGTTCAAATTGCAGTTAATAGCGAAAACAAAGAATTTGCATTAAAAGTTCTTCAAATAGTAAGAGCCAAAACTGATATTGTAATTACCAAACTAGCCAATCAAACAGAAGATGAATAAATCGCAACTTAAAGAAGCAATCGATGAGTACCGTCGTCGTTCCGATTTCATCAAAAGAGCAACTCTTGAAACTATAATTGGTGAAACGGATATACAACGTGAAGCTCGCGTTAAGTTCCTTCTCAAACCTGAAAATTACGGGTTATTCTTTAATTACTATTTTGGTAAGGATTGTTCTATACCTATGGCAGATAGTGATTGTGCAAAATTTCATATAGATTCTTACAAGCAAATTTACAAAAATGATGTCATTACACAGTTTCGTTTATGGTCACGTGGGTTTGCAAAATCTGTTCATTCCGACGTAGGCAATCCTTTTGCGTTAAAACAATCAGGTTTAATTAAATTTACAACTGTAATTGGAATTACCGAACCAAGAGCTAAATTATTATTATCCGACCTTCAGGTACACCTCGAATCAAACCAAAGGATCATTCGTGATTTTGGCGAACAGAAGGTTTATGGTTCGTGGATTGATGGTGAGTTTGAAACTATGGATGGTTGTTATTTTCTTTCATTAGGAATTGATCAGCCATTTAGAGGGCTTCGCCGTTTTGCTTCACGTGTAGATCTTGCAATTGTTGATGATATAGAGGATCGTAAAGTTGCAAAAAATGAAAGACTGGTAAGGGAGCGTGGAGAAAAGATATTGTCCGATCTTGCACCTGCCTTTGGCAAAAAAAGCAAACGAATGATCATTGCCAATAATCTTATTGAGAATAAAGGAGTAATATCATACATCCTTAATAAAAAGAAAGAATCACCTTATACCAAAGTAAGTCGTGTTGATTTCTTGGATAAGAATGGTAAAACACCATGGCCCGAACGTTACACACTAAAGGATGTTGAAGTCGTTATAAAAGATAATGATCCTATTACTTTCAAACGTGAGTTTATGCAGATACCTGTTACTGAAGGTGCATTATTCAAACCGGATTGGATTATCTATAAACAACCTTTAGATTATAGTAAATACAATATGTTGCTTGGTCATTGGGATTTATCTTATACAGATGAAGGCGACTATAAAGCATTTGTTTTTTTAGGAGCTACAGATAACGAAATTCATGTATTGGATGTATTCTGTCGCAAATGCGAAATTACTGAAGCTACAGATTATCATTTCAACTTTACTAAAAAATTGCTCAATAAAAAAGCTGCTGCTATATTCTTTTATGACGCTACAGCAGCACAGGAAGCCGTTTTTAAAGACATATTTATTCAAGAAGCTGCTAAGCATAAAACTTATACTATCCCTCTTCCCGAACATGCAAGTGTCGACAAATATCTGCGAATTGAAGCTACTTTGATAAATCTTCTTTTCAATAAACGCCTTGTGTTTTCCGAAAAATTAAAAGATACACCCGATCTTAAAGCAGGAATGGAACAACTTTTAGTTTTTGAAAGAGGCTCAAAAGCTCACGACGACTTCCCCGATACGCTAGAAGCTGGATGTCGTTTAATCCAAAGTTATATTAATCCTGATAATGCAACTTTCAAACCAATTTTATACAAACATCAAAGAAAAGGATTCTAATGAAACAAACCTCAAATAACACAACCTTCATGGCGAGAGAAGCGAAGCAATCTCTTTTATTACATTTAATAACTTTTATTTATATAATCATTGTAGTTGGTATATATAAGATATATAAACTGTTTGAAAAGACAGTTGTATTACGCTTTTTAAAACGTATCTACAACATAATTGCTATTCAGTTTTGTATTTTAGAAGCCAATAGTCTGCACCGTTTAACTGATCAACGATATTATGTTCTGAAAATTGATGGTAAAATACGTGTATTTTCGACAAAACAAATCAATTTATTACGAAAAAAACATTTCTTTAGCAAAAATTTAGATTATTACAAACTACAACAAATTTCATATTATCAAACAAAATAGTTATGACAACAACACTAGATCCGGTATTCCTAAGTCAGGAAGAATTAAAAACAGTAGTCGATGTCAATTTAATTGGTAAAATAACTGCAAGCGACGATACTATAACAATCATAATTATTAATGAATCTATTGATTTTATGAAGAGTTATTTATCCAGGTATTATGATGCTGAAGTTATATTTAGTAAAAGAGATACTTATAGAAGTCTCAATATCTTAAAGCATTTAAAGAATATTGTAGTATACGAACTCTATATCCGTCATTCACGTGCTATAAACGAAGTGGCTCAGCACAGATATAACGAAACTATGCACTGGCTTGAAGAGCTTAATACTGGTAAATTTTTCGATAGTTCTTTACCTGCTAAGATAATTGAACCTAATACACCCGATCCACAATCCACTTTTCGTGGTGGGAGCAACACAAAATATACTTCAAGCTTTTAATTATAGCCCTTTAAAAGGGTTGATGTTAATTATTAATTCTTAATTGTTTTTATAAATGGAACTTAATATCAAATTTTCTTTAGGAAAAAAAAAGGACTTAGCTTTAAAGCAACCTCCGATAAAAGTAGAACAACCTACCATGACATCTGTCATGATTGATTATTTTAATACTTATCAGTCCTTATATCGCAAAGAACTTGACGACTGGATGCAAGCTCGTACATATCGTAGAGCTATTGTTAATCCTACAACTATACATATTCAGCAGTTATATCAGGACTCATTAATTGACGTCTTTTTACGCCGTCAGATAGAACAAAGAATACTCCGTGTTACCAATCGTAATATAGTTCTTAAGGATAAAGACGGTAAAATAGATGCCGATCGTTCTGCTGTGTTCCAGACCAAAGTCATTAGAACACTTATTAAAAAAGCAATGGAATCTAAATTCTTTGGCTATTCTTTATTATATGTTGAACAATGGCAGCCCGGACAGATCCTAAAACTTCGAGAGATACCAAGAGGTAACGTCATACCTGAAATAGGAATGCTGTTAAAAAATGCTTACAACCCGGGCGAAGGAATAAGATATGAGGATTATCCTAACTTCCTGTTGTTTTCTTCTCTGGGCGACAATACTGTTGGATATTTAGAGAATATATCACCACTAACTATTCTTAAACGTCACTCATGGGCTTCATGGGACGAGTTCGAACAAATGTTCGGAGTTCCACTACGAATTGCCAAAACAATGGTAACTACACCTGAGCATTTGAGCGATCTGTCAACATTTTTAGAATCTATGGGATCAACCGGACACATGGTTTTGCCAAAAACAGATGAACTAGAAGTATTACAGTCAACCCAAACTGACAGTTTTGGAGTCTTTAACGAAAAACGTAAAGCTATTAATGAGGAAATAGCAATTGGTATCTCAGGTCAAACCATGACTTCAATGCAAGGATCTTCCAGAAGTCAATCCGAAACTCATTTAAAGACTTTAGATGAAATCACTGCCGACGACATTCAGGATGTATTGGATTATTTAGGTAATGAACTTATACCTATACTGCGTAATTTAGGTTATGATATTCCCGATGGACATGTATTCGATTTAATGTCACGTACCAACATTAGTGTCGTTGATAAATCAAAAATTGATGAGATACTTCTTACAGCAGGTTATCGTTTAGATCAGAATTATATTCAGGAAACTTACGATGTCGTTCTCGACAAAGACAATCCTGTAGTTTTGCCAACACCACAGAATAATAAAGCATTAGATTTTTTCGTAGACGCCCCTATAATTTAGGGGCTAAATCGCTTAATTTACTAATCAATGCGAATGAAGCGAAGCAATCTGAGGAATTAGAAACATTATACTTCAACCATCCTGAAGGATGTAACTGTGCCATGCATAATCTTAACTCCTCTCCTTTGGAGAGGCTGGGAGAGGTCTTACCAATATTCTCCCTTACTATCGGCAATAGAACTCAGCAGGTAAAACAAGCTATTTCGGAGATTAAAACCACCGATCCTAAACTTGTTAATCTAAGCCTGTACAAACTTTACAACGATAGCTATAATAAAGCCCTTTACGGTGTTTTTCCCGACATTGATCCTACACATCCATTGTGGGAAAAAGTACAGCAGTTTAAGCTTAATACTGCCGATTTTGCAGCACATAAATCATATCAGCAAACTAAGCAGATAATAGATGCTAACTCCGATAACGAAATCAAACAGATCGTAGGTAAGTTCAATAGATATCAGTCTGCCGAATATAATGCTATTATAGCTCGAAGCCGGACAGCCAAACAGTGGTCAATCTTTCAGGAAGAAAAACACCTTTATCCAAACATGGAATGGCTGCCAAGTCGGTCAGCAAATCCACGTCCGGAGCATCAGGCTTATTGGGGACTTATTTTACCAATGAATGATCCATTTTGGAGCGAAAATCAACCCGGTAATCTTTACGGTTGTAAATGCGACTGGAAGACTACCGATGCTGATCCAACTTCAGAACCCGATAACATAATACCTCCTAACAAAGGTTTAGAAGGCAATCCTTACGAAACCGGAGAAATATTTTCCGATAATCACCCTTATTTTGATAATACTCCTAAAGCTGATGAAAAGGAAGTTGATCATTTTTTAATAAAGCAAATCCGTGATGATAATACTAAACTGGCGATGTCCGATTTAAGAAACAATAATTACACTATTGATGTTGAAGACAAGGAACACCCCCTTTTATTTTCAAGAGTAGGTTTAAAACACATGTTTCATAATACACATCCTTATCAAAGTTTAAAAGATTTGTCCATTCCTTATTTGCCTGAAATTATAAAAAATGCTGAATTAATAGAAATAAAAGAAGCTGGTAAAAATGAAGGATTAGTAAGAAGATACCTTTATTATAAATATACTATATTAGATAAAGATGCTTACATTAATATTAGGGAAATGTATAATGGAGATATGATTGCTTATGCTATTACACCAAACATAAAATAAAATAGCGTCTGATCCATCGCCATTGGCTCCGCAAGCCACGGTTGAAATCAAACGCTATTTCAAATGCAAAGATACAACAAAAAAATGATATTTCAACAAAACAATGAAAATATTTTTTATCATTAGTCTCAAAAGTCCCATTAGTCCCATTTTAAAAACCAAATTAAATGCAATTTAAAGATCTCAAAATATCATTTGCAACTTTAGAAAAAGCCATAAACAACGACCTTAAAATAAAAGTAGGCAAACAAGCCGTAGATTTATTCACAGCCAACTTTCAAAAAGAAGGTTTCCAAAATGGAGCTGTCCAGAAATGGAGAGAAGTAAAACGTCGCATTGACCCACGTGTAACAGGTGCACGCCGTACACGATCAATATTAACAGGAGACTCCGGTAACTTAGGTCGTAGCTTAAGATATAAGATTATTGGAAGTGAAATTATTATTTATTCAGATGTTAAATATGCCGAAGCCCATAACGAAGGAACTACCAATGCAGGTCGAAACCATTCCGTGACCATTCCACAACGTAAATTTATCGGCGATAGCATAGAGCTTAAAAATATTATAGAAAAGGAAATGGATTCTTTCTTCAATAAACTATAATAAAAAAGGGGCTTAACGCCCCTTTTTGTTTGTCCCCACTGTCCTCATCGTCCCACGTCATTGCGGGCTTGACCCGCAATCCAACTAATTATTATCCTTAACCAAAACCACACATCCTATAGAATCCATATAAAACATTTGGTCTTTTAAAATATAGCCTCCAAACCCATTTTTAGCCCTATAGCTATGCCTTACATAATATCTCATAATATCACCTTCATTTTTAAAAACTTTTGACCAAGATACAGGCTTATAACTTTCAGCATCGTTTAAGTTAGCTCTCAAATAATCTTCAACCTGTTCAACAGATCCATCAATGCTATTTTTATGTACAATTTCTTCAGGAGCTTTAATAACCTTAGGCTCTTCAGGAGTATTCTTATTTACAATAATAACAACTATTATAAATAATACTATTAAAGGTAATGCAAAAAATAAAGCAATCCTTTTACTTAACCTTTTATTCTTTGCCATCTGTTCGGTACTCAATTCTTTTTTCATGTTTTTTTTGATTAAAATTGTTTGCAAATATACTAATAAAGCTATTCAATTGTCATAAAACCTACCCTTATCAATTCTTTAATTAAGTCATTAAGTGTATCGCTCTTAATCTCACCATAACTAATATTAATACGATTTATAAATGACTTCAGGAATTCTTCAGTAGGTAGATTGTAATCAAATCTGCTGCCTTCTTTTAATTCTTCGATAAACTCTTCATTTGTGGAGGCTGTTATAAAGTCTCCATCTGCTAATAAGTATTTCATTATGCTGCTAAATTTTGTGTTCTGTATTTATAATATTCAACTATAGATGCTTGATTAAATTTATTCAATCCGTTTAATGTCGTATCCGAGACTTCAAAAGTAGTAGAAAATTCGCACATATTATGTAAAAATTTTATCCATCTTGTTATTTTTCTAAAATCTGTTGTTCCTGCGTGCTGTCTAAATTCGCAAGTATTATGTCTTGAGTAAGAAACAGGGTTAATTTTAAAGTATCTGTCTCTATTAAATATTCTGCTTATCTCATCTAAGTTTGATGCCTGATTGATTTTATTATTGAAGTTCTGAATATTTTTAAAACCCTTGCAGTATCTGTTAGTGTTTCCTCTTCTTGAATCCGGCATAAAACCATCTATTGTATTTTCTAATTTTGCATAATTCTTATAAATTCGTTTCCATGTATCTAAGTTAAATCCTGAAGCATCAAAGTGTATGTGTAAACCGCAGCTTTTATTTATTTTAGCACCTGTTTGTTCAAGTACTTGACAAACTATATCAATTTGCTGTATTCCATTTTCACCTTCTAATATTGGACTTACTATTTCAAATGATTTTGCACCTTGTATTGAGGCATCTGAAACTATCTTCCAGTGGTCTCTTGTAGTATGATTGTACCCTTCAATCTCAATTTTGATACCTGCTGATTTTAATACTTGTTTTAAAATTGCTATATCTACGTTGTAAGCTTCTATTTCTATTCCGAATTTACGATTAAAAACTGTTGGTGTGAAATTTACTGTATGGTTGGTTATGGTATTTTCTAAAAAGTATTTTTTATAAACGTTGTAAACAAATCCGACGTTACCGTTTGTAACCAAGTCTGCAATCTCTTTCCTTTGAATTCCAAGTTCTAAAAGAAGTCTTATCTTTTCGGTTTTTGTGGTGTTTTGGTTTATAATGTTCTGAATTTCTGTTCTCATTGCTGTATTTTTTTAAATTAATTATACAGCAAACATAACATGCTTATTAAGAGTGTGCAAGTATTGTGCCTAGTATTTTGTTATTTCAATCTTAATAAAGAGCTATCTGTATGTTATTTCTATCTTCTTAATTATTAATAGATTTATAATACTTCAAAATCTGTATCCAAATCTAAACATCTAACAACTTTAATATTCATAAATTTTGAGTCTTTATGATTTGGCATTTCAAAATTAGGGTTTATTTTTGCATGTTCAATATCAAATTTTAATTTTAATGCAGGTGTCATTAAAATTCTTACAGGCTCTCT
>CAIWDQ010000565.1 GCA_903911455.1 uncultured bacterium | reverse complement strand
TAAAGGGATGATTAGTAAATAAGGATTCATTACCACGCTTTAATAAGAAATCTATATTAGCATCTTCATACATATCTATGGCAGCAGATTTGCAAGCTGTATTAACTCCTTTTCAACTTGGTATCGAGAAAACGGATATTGAAAAAGGTGTAAGAGGTACTGACGTAAAAGTAATTTTAAGTTTAAAAGATTATATCATAGAAAAAATGAGCGATCTTTTAAACAAAGTTGATGCTATTTCGCATAGTGATAAAAATATTCGTAAAGAATTTAAATTAAACGCATTTTCAGTTTATTATAGAGGCAGCGAACATACAATTTTGAAAAATTTCAGCGAACTGAAAGCAAATATTATAAGTAAACCTGCTTATTTATCGCTAATACCTGATGTAACTGCCATAGTAACCGAAGTTAACAGTAAATATAAATCAAAAAAAGATGTCAAAATCAATATAACAAAAGACACTACTGAGAAAAAAGATATGATAGGGCCTTTATATGAAGTATTGTTGGCTAATTTTTATGATGCAGGTAAATTAAACATCAAAACGATGTCGAATATGGGCAACTTCTTTATGACCGAAATTCTGGATGGAATTGATAGAAGTAGCGGTTTCTTATATAAAAATGAATATATTTTAGATGTTTTAGCAGGAAACATAAAATGCGATCCACGTATTAAATTTACATGGGAAAATAAATTAAAAGTAGAGAGTACAGGTTTGGGCGATGTAATTACCTTCTTAAGTTCGATCCCTAACCCAACAGAAATACCTGATAATGCACAATTGATAAAAGCAGGCGAAACTATTACTTTCCCTCTTGCCAACATAGGTTCAAAAACACAATTGTACCTTATATTTAAGGCAGTTACTCCAGGCGTAGATGTAGAACTTATGATAACTGTAAAGTAAGAACGAGTGCCTAAAGTACTTAAAGTGCCTAAAGTACTTAAAGTTATAATAAAAAAAGAACTCTCATCATTTACGTGGTGGGAGTTTTTTTTATTATTATACTAAGATGTAATATTTATTATTAACTTTGCGAGGAAATAAAATAAAATAATAAATAAACGTTATATAATATAATAGGAGTGCGGAGTTTAAAACACTCACATAGGTAGCATGAACATTTGCAATCAAAACAAATATCTTATGAAACATATATTTTTAATAATTGCAATTATGACACAAAGTATCTTGTTAATAGCACAAGATTCAATATCATATGATAAATATAATTTTGATAAAGACTGCTATAATGGCGGTCAGCAGGAAGTTAATTATTGTTTAAGTAATGTTTCGGTAAAATTATCTAAAATTGTACAAAATAAATATGAATGTTTAATTGCTTATTTTGACTTAAAAATTAAAAAATACTCGTCTTCAAAAGATACTTCTATAGTAGCTGATTATATTAAAGAAAAACAATTTTTAATTTCTTCTCAGGTAACTTGGAGAAAATTAGCTGACGAAAATGCTTCTTTTTGGGAGATTGGTGGTGGTACAATAACTCCAATGTATGTAGCACAAAGTTTAATAAAGGATGAGAAAGATCGGTTAATATGGTTGGATAGTATAATAGAAGAGGAAGGTCAAGGAGACGAAACAGAAGTACTAAAATGCGAGTAACAACTGCAATCAGGATTTAATAACTAAAAATGAAAGAAACAACAACTAAAAAACAATATGCAGCATTGGAAAACAAACACACCTCATATTCACTCGGTAATCCTAATGTCATCGGTCACAGTGGAGGTGGGAGAGTGGAGTTTTAAATACACAGAGAGGGAGCAAAAAAGGACAATAAGAGTAATTTAATATAGAAGTTATGTCGAAGAATAAAAATAAAACATTTGAAATCATTTTATTAATTTTGATATTCTTTACTTTTCACAGTTGGATTATTGGACAAACAAAAAATACTGCAAGTACATATACTGTTACAGTTAGAATAAATTCAAAGGATAGTACTTTTAAAATAAAAACTCAAGATTTAAAAGAAAAATTTATGACAGAGCTTTGGGTGTCAGATCCTGAATGCACAGAGTGTAAAGACTGTTTTGTTGACAGTGGAGACGTGAAAATTCCGGAAGTTTTAAAACAATATGTTAAAAGAGACGAATCAACTTGGGGAAAAGATCTTATTTTAACTTGCAAAAATCCATATAAAATTGAGAACACTTTTTATGTGAATTATAAAATAATTGGACATGTAACAGGTATTTATTGTGGATATTTACTATTTTGTGTAGATAAATGGAAGAGACGTGAATGAAATATAATAACAAACAACAACTCCCTGCAATTATGGTTTGATAACATAAATGAAACAAAATAAAAAAAATGCAAAGTAGTAAAAAAAACTGCAAAGCGGTAATACACTTCTATACCTGTCAGGATGGGAAACCTGACAGGATGTATTCTTAAATCACCAAACCTGCCTGCCGTTAGGTAGGTCACCAAATCGCTATATCGCCAAATCACCAAATTATTTCTCCAAAATCACCTTTAAGTTCACTAAACTTTTCTCCAAATCCTTTCCAAGCATCTTGGTAAACATAGATTTCATTATATTCATAGGGAATTTCATTTTACTGTAAAAGCCCCATTGAACATTAGTTTCGGTAGCAGAAACAGCTTTAAAAACAAAACTTGATTTAGCTACATTCTGCATAGGACGTTTAAAACGAAGTTCGTATTCAATTTCCATTCCATCTAATATATTTTTAATTTCCTGTTCGCCGGCACCTACATTTTTGTTGGTACTATCCCAACTATATATAAAACCAATAGTAGCATCAGTGCCCACATAGCTCTTATTCATAGTAGGATCAGTCATATTCCACACACTAAAGTTATCTTGGTTTCTTGTATATTTTAGGTAGTTAAAAACTTCATTCAAAGGTTTATTAATAGTGATATTACGTTCAATATTCATTTCATAACCAATAGCTAATGAAACTATCACTATTACAGCTATGATAATTGCAATTATAATTAAAGTTGTAGTCATTTTTTTGTTTATTTATTTAAATATTATTCTCAATATACTTCTTAAAGTTATCTAAAATAGCCTGCCAACCTGCTTGTTGCATATCATGTGGGTTTTGATTCTCAGGCTCAAATGATTCAACTATTTCTGTTTTATTATCCATAGTTGAAAAAGAAATATACACTTTTCGGTTGTCGCCAAGAGTAAAAACCAGTTTCTTATTTGGTATGATTAAATCATAAATTCCCCAATAATCAAAGCCAAAACTACCATCTTTAGCTTCCATTCTATAGCTGAATTTACCACCAACTTTTAAATCATTTTCAGCCTTAGGTGTATGCCAATCCTCTGATGCATTGTACCATTTTGTAATATCTTCGGGCGAATTCCACTTTTGCCATACGCTATCAATAGGTGCATTGATAGTTGTTTTTACTAAAATAATCTGTTGTTCTTTTGTTTCCATTTTAATTTAATTTAAATTTTGCTTTTCAACGTAGCTAAACATCCATTGTACTCCATATTTATCAATACAAGTTCCATAATATGAACCCCAAAACATATCCTGAAGATCCATAGTTATTTTACCACCATCTGAAAGTCCTTTAAAGAGTCTGTCGGTTTCTTCTCTGCTATCAAGTTCAAGACTAATATGCACATTATTACCAAAATTAACATTAAATCCCATTGATTCGGGAGCATCTGTTGCCATCAAAACATGAGTACCTAAAATAGGTAATTCAATATGCATTATCAAATCTTTGTCTTCTTCTGCAATTGGTGGCATACCTTCAGTATGAGGTATATCTCTGAAACGAGCGATGCCGTCATTCCCAAATTCACCACCAAAAATACTTTTATAAAAATTGAAAGCTTCCTCGGTATTGCGAGGAAAGTTTAGATATGTATTTACTTTAGCCATTTTATTCTATTGTTTATTAT
>CAIWDQ010000564.1 GCA_903911455.1 uncultured bacterium | reverse complement strand
TTTATAAAATAACTAATAGACAATTAACTTTAGAGTATATAACTAACATTAAAACAATAGCTCAATGTTTACAAAACAAACTGCAATAAAAGAAGTAGAACAATTTTTAAAAGAATGTAAAAGCTTACCTTTAACTATAGACAGAGCTATACTATTTGGCTCGGTGGCACAAGGCAAAGCTACTGAAAATTCAGATATTGATTTGGCTTTATTTTCTGATAATTTCGGAGACAACATTCTTAATAACCTGGATATAATAGGTTCAGTTAACATACGTTTTCCTGATATTGACGTACACACTTATCCTTCTTCTTACTATAAGGAAGATGGAATAATGATTGAGCAAATAATAAAAACAGGGGTAGAAATAAAAATATCAGCTTAGAATTAAAATAATTATTCTAATTTTGTAGGCTATGAAAAACGATGGAATGACATAAGATTTATAAATGAAAAACATAAGAAAGCGTTAGCTTTTATTTCTGTTCTAGAAATCTGGTAAATTTTTAACACTACAGAGGTAATAAGTAATAACGCTCACGCTACGGCGTGGGCTTTACTTATTTGTAGTGTGGGCTTACCAGAGCCTCTAGAACGAATGTAGTTATAGTCCCACGCTTTTTTAATTAAAATAAAATTATTGTCTCAGGGATTGGACAAAATAATTTATTTAAAAAACAATGAAAAGAAAATTTTTATTAATAGCACTTATTTTAGTCGCTATAGTGAGTTGTAAAAAGGATAATACAACAACAACTCCCGCAGTAACACATGTAGTAGGTGATAAATTTGGTGGAGGTATCGTAATTTATATTCTTAAATCAGGTGATTTAGGTTATGATCCAAATGTACAGCACGGTTTAATAGTTGCACCAAGTGATCAAACTGGAACTAATTTGATGCGATGGTATAATGGAAGTTATACAACAACTGGAGCAACAGGATCAGCAATTGGAACAGGAAAGACAAACACAAATACTATTATTGCTAAACAAGGCGCAGGGAGTTATGCAGCAATGTTGTGTCATAATTTAACATTAGGAGGTTTTAACGATTGGTATTTACCAAGTTTATATGAATTACGCGTTATTTACTGGAATGTTTCTATAGTTAGTGGTATTGCAACTGGTGGTTATTATTGGACTTCAACTGAAGATGACACAGCTTACACCAATGCATATCAAATGATATTAAGTCAAGGAGGTGGAGGACATACAATGTCCGATGATAAAGCTATGCAATGTTCAGTAAGAGCTGTAAGGAGTTTTTAGTAATTAACCTAACAAATAATCAATATGAAAAAAAATTTACAAAAATTAATTCAATTAGCATTATTGCTATTAGCTTTTCAAATGCCAACAATTAAAGTCTGGGCACAATCTAACCCAACTACTACAGGACCTATAGGCACACAATTAGCTTATGGATCAAATGAAGACATAAAATATTGGAATGGCACTATATGGGTAGCTATTCCTTCAGGTTTACCAGGGCAGAACCTAAAATTTATTAATGGAGTTCCAACATGGGTTAATAATCCTAATGGTATAACAACAAATATTGTATCAAACGTTACCGGTAATACTGCAAATTGCGGAGGGCATATAGCTTCTTCAAGTGGTTCATCTATTACCGCAAGAGGAGTTTGCTGGAGTACTTTACATAATCCTACTATCGCTAATATTCATACATCTGATGATGTAGGTAAAGGAAATTTTACTAGTAATCTTATAGGACTTACTCCAAACGCAACAATTTATTTCAGAGCTTACGCAACAAATAGTGCAGGTACTGTATATGGGAACGAAGTAAGTGCAAATACACCGGCAACATTACCGTCTTTAAATACAACTACAACTTCATTATTAACTGGTACTAATACTGTGAGTGGAGGTACTATTATAAGTAATGGTGGATTACCAATTATTTCATGTGGTATTTGTTGGGATACATTAACTAATCCAACAATTCTAAAAAATAAAACCTCAGATAGTTTAGTAGCAGGTTCATTTATAAGTTCAATTACTGCTTTGTCTCCGGTAACAACATATTATGTAAGAGCATACGCCATTAATAGCATTGGCATATCTTATGGAAATCAAATAAGTTTTACAACTCTTGCAATACTGCCAACAATCATTACTGTTAATGCTTCATCCATTACAACCCTTTCTGCAATATGTGGTGGAAATATTACAAATAATGGTGGTGCATCAATTACATCACGAGGTATTTGTTGGAATATCTTACATAATCCAACAATTTTTAATAATAAAATAATTGATAGTACAATTAATGGGAACTTTTTTAATAATATTATAGGCTTAACATCATCAACAACATATTACGTAAGAGCATATGCTACCAATAGTGTAGGGACTTCTTATGGAAGTGAAGTGAGTTTTACTACACAAACAATAGATATTGATGGAAACGTATATGATGCTATTACTATAGGAACACAAATATGGATGAAACAAAACTTAAATGTAACTCACTATCGTAATGGTGATAGTATTCCTAATGTAACTGATAATACAGCGTGGACTAATACTTTAACCGGAGCATATTGTAATTGTCTTAATGATTCAATAAATTCAATTACATATGGAAGATTATATAACTGGTACACTGTAGTTGATAGTCGTAATCTTTGCCCTACTGGTTGGCATGTACCAAGTAATACTGAATGGAATGTACTAGTAGAAGACTATTTAGGAGGTAATGGTATAGCAGGTGGTAAATTAAAAGAAGCAGGAGTACTACATTGGCAAAGTCCTAATACATCTGCAACTAATGAAACTGGATTTACAGCTCTACCAGGTGGTTACCGTTATAGCATAGGTGGCAGCCTTGGTAATCACGGCTATTGGTGGAGTTCAACAGAAAGTAGTCTAACTTTTGCTATTAATCGGATCATGAGCTATAGTAGCAGCAATGCTACCAATAACTATTACAACAAATTTATTGGGTGTTCTGTGCGTTGTTTAAAAGATTAATAATATAATACTATGAAAAGATATTTACAAAAGATTACTTTAATAGTTTTAATACTTTTAGTAATTGAAATTACACCTATTAAAGTATGGGCACAATCTAACCCGATGACTACTGGGCCTATTGGTTCTCAAATAACTTATGGAGTTAACGAAGACATTAAGTATTGGAATGGCACAGTATGGGTTACAATCCCATCAGGTTTACCAGGTCAAAATTTAAAGTTTGTTAATGGAGTTCCCATTTGGGTTAACAACCCCAATGGTTTTACTACTAATGCTATAACTAATATTACAGACACAAATGCAAATTCTGGAGGGCAAATAGCTTCTTCAAGTGGTTCGCAAATAACAGCCAGAGGAGTTTGTTGGAGTACTAATCATAATCCAACAATAGCTGATAGCCATACATCGGATGATATTGGGAAAGGAAATTTTACAAGTAATTTAACAGGATTATCTCCAGGGATACTATGCTATGTAAGAGCTTATGCTACCAATAGTGCTGGAACTTCTTATGGTAATGAAGTTAGCTTTAAAGCATCAATAATATTACCAGTGTTAACAACTACTACAGCAACTTCTATTACAGGCACAATTGCGATGTGTGGAGGTAGTATAGTAAGTAATGGTGGTGCTACAATAATTGCCTGTGGGGTTTGTTGGAGTATAAACCATAATCCTACTATTACTGATAGCATAACTTCAGATAGTCCTATTAATGGATTATATACAAGTTCAATTACAGGTATATTACCTGGAACAACTTATTATGTTAGAGCTTATGCCAAAAATATTTTAGGGACTGCTTATGGCAATGAAATAAGTTTTACTACAATTACTACATTACCAACTCTTACTACAAATTTGGCATCTTCTATTACAAATATGTCAGTAATAAGTGGTGGTAATATTACTAATAATGGTGGTGTTTCAATTATATCAAAAGGTGTTTGTTGGAATACTTCTCATAATCCAACTATTAATAATAGTATAACTATTAATGGAACAGGGAATGGTAATTTTGCAAGTAGTATAATTGGATTAGCATCAGGAACAACTTATTATATAAGAGCTTATGCTACAAATAGTGTGGGTACTGCATATGGAAACGAAATTAGTTTTACTACTCAAGCAACAGATATTGATGGGAATGTATATGATGCGGTAACTATTGGAACACAAATATGGCTGCAACAAAACTTAAATGTTACACATTACAATAATGGAGATTTAGTTCCAAATGTAACTGACAATAATTCATGGAATGTACTTTCCTCCGGAGCGTATGCAGATTATAATAATGATGCAAGCAATAGTATTATTTTGGGTAGATTATACAATTTTTATGCAGTAGCTGATTCTCGTAACCTTTGCCCTACTGGCTGGCATGTATCTTCTGATGCTGAATGGATAACCCTCATTACTTATTTGGGAGGTACTAACATAGCTGGTGGCAAACTTAAAGAAATTGGTTTAGTTCATTGGAATAGTCCAAATACAGGTGCAACTAATGAGTCGGGGTTTACAGCTTTATCTACAGGTACTCGTGACATAACAGGAAGTTATAATTCCGGTATAGGCAACAATGCCCACTATTGGACTTCTACAGTATGGCAATACTCTAATGCTTGGTTTATTACATTATACTGCAACCAAAGTTATTTAGCTAATGGCTATACTAATATGAGATATGGCTTTTCTGTACGTTGTGTTAAAAATTAAGAAACTAATAATATATATACAATGAAAAAGATTTACTTTTTATTAATAGCAATCTTTATTATTAACTTTGCAAATGGACAATGGGTTTCACAAAATTCAGGTACATTAAGAGAATTATACTCAGTTTATTTTGTAAATACTAATCTTGGCTACGCTGTTGGTGAAAGCGATGTAACAGGTAGTTTAGATTTTAAAGGTATAATTTTAAAAACTACTAATGGTGGTACTACATGGACAAATATATCATCATCATATAATGGTTATTTATATTCTGTTTATTTTATTAATGCAAGCCTTGGTTATGCCTGTGGTGAAAGTGGTGTTATGTTGAAAACTACCAATGGAGGAATGTCATGGACATCACAAAATTCAGGAACAACAGACGATATTAAGTCAATCAGGTTTATTGATGCAAATATTGGTTATGGATGTACTGTTAATAATAGTGTATTAAAAACTACAAATGGAGGCACAAATTGGACGGTTTTAAGTACTGGGACAAGTAGTTCTTTAACTTCAATTTGTGTATTAAATGCAAATATCATTTATTTGAATTGTGGGAATCAATTTATTTTAAAATCTACTAATGGTGGATTAAATTGGACAACTTTATTTACAGGAGCTACTCAACCTTTAATTGATATTTATTTTACAGATACTATAACAGGATATGCCGTTGGTGATTATGGTATAATAATGAAAACTATAGATGGTGGAACATCATGGACTTCTCAAACATCAGGTACAAATGAAAATTTAAATGATGTTTTCTTTGCAGATGTTAATACAGGCTATATTATAGGTTATGATGTTTCGGGTGTAAATAGTATCGTCTTAAAAACAATAAATGGTGGTACGACTTGGACAACTCAAAATCTAAACACTAATAATCATCTGAGTGATATTTACTTTGCAAATTTAAATATAGGGTTTATAGTAGGTGCTTTAGGCACAATATTAAAAACAACTAATGGTGGAGTTGCGAGTATACAAGAGATACCTGAAAATAATAATAAGTTTTTAGTCTTTCCTAATCCTGTAATTAATGAACTTACAATTGAAATGATTGGAAATAAAGAGAAAGTTTCTTTTGAAATCTATAATTCAATTGGTCTATCAATCTACAAAGGAAACTTAATAGAAAAAACAACTGTGCAAACTTCAAGTTTTGCACCGGGTGTTTATATAATTAAACTTAATAATGGGAAGATATTTGAGTTTAAGAAGATAGTGAAGGAGTAAGACCTCTCCCCAACCCTCTCCAAAGGAGAGGGAGTAAGAAAAATTACGAATTACTAAAAAAAAGAAGAGTTGTTGTCTCAAAACCAGGACAACGACTCTTCTTCTTTTATTTTATGATTGCACTATTTGTTAGGATTAAAAGTAGTACATTTGCAGAGTAATAAACAACTTGATATCGCAATTTGCGATATCAAGATTAATCTTTTAACCAGTAGGGGTTATAATTGGAAAGAGTAGTGCCAAAAATACAAATAAATATAATATGCAGATAGTAACAGACATAAAGTACATTGTAAGGCAAGCGCAACAAAATGCCTATCGTAGTATTAACAGAGCAATGGTAGTTGCATATTGGCTTGTTGGTAAGCGTATAGTAGAAGAGGAACAACAAGGTGAAAGTAAAGCTACCTATGGCAAAGCTGTAATAAAAAATCTTTCAGTTGAGCTGCAAAAGGAGTTTGGTAAAGGTTTCTCAGAACGAAATATTGAGCAGATGCGTGCATTCTATTTAAAATATTCAATTCCGCAGACAGTGTCTGCGGAATTACATACTCCCGATTTTCAATTGAGTTGGTCGCATTATCAGATGCTCATACGAATTGAAAACAAAGATGAACGCCAATTTTATGAAATAGAAGCAATAGCAAATAACTGGAGCTTGAGAGAACTTAAAAGGCAGTTTGATACTGCATTGTATTTGCGTTTAGGTCTTAGTACAAATAAAGAAGGGTTTGAAAATTTAGCAATTGAAGGACATTCAATAGAAAAAACAACTGATTTAGTTAAAGACCCATATATTTTAGAGTTTCTAAACCTTAAAGAACATTATAGCTATTCGGAAAGCGATCTGGAAAATGAGATAATAAACAAATTAGAACAATTTTTATTAGAACTTGGGAAAGGATATACTTTTGTTGCCCGTCAGAAAAGAATATCCTTTGAAGAACGACATTTTTATATTGATTTAGTTTTTTACAATCGTTTGTTGCGTTGTTTCGTAATTATTGATCTGAAAATAGGTGATCTGAAACACCAGGATCTTGGACAAATGCAGATGTATGTAAATTATTATGATAGATTTGTAAAACTTGAGGACGAAAACAAAACCATAGGCATAGTACTTTGTAAAGATAAAAGCGAAACCATGATTGAAATTACTTTACCTGAAGACAATCAACAAATCTTTGCAAGTCGTTATCAAACTGTACTCCCAAGTAAAGAAGAATTAAAACAACTGCTAAATCTGCACCACGAAATCAAATAATTGTACAGCACAATATTAAGAAACCTTAAATAAAGAAATCGCCCATGAGGATTGTTTGTTAGGTGAAAAAAGGATTAATTTACCTATAAGGACATTCTCATGTTAAAGAAACCCGATTTTGTTAACATGAGAAATAGTTAATGTTAAGAAAAAGCAAAATAATTGACCTGAACAATTCAAAGCTCTAAAAACAAACTTGCATTTCAATACATTTCAAAACAGGGTTCACTACTTTCTTAATATTAGCCTACTTCCCTAAAGCTTTAGTAATTCTTAATTGTTTTCTTTATTAGCCTACAACTTATGTTGTGCCAATAAAAAATCATCATCATAAAAATAATAATAAACTTTAAATTTATTAAATCTTCCCTTCTGATTTCTTAATAATTTGATAAAGGAATTCTCTGGCTCTGAACAATTGAGCCTTTACTGTGCCTAGTGGAATGTTTAGATGTTCGGCAATTTCTTCGTAAGAATATTCTTTAAAATAACGCAATTCAATAAGTGTACGGTAGCGGGGTTTCAATTTCTCGACAATGCCACGCATCAGAACAATCTTTTGGGCTTCAATCATTCTTTCTTCAGGATCTAATGAATCGCTGGGGATATTCTGTGCCATTTCAAAGGCTTCAGAATTAGCATCAAAGCCTTTATTCATCGAGAATGTTGACTTCTTTTTCTTACGAATAAAATCAATACAATTATTGGTCGCTATCTTGAAAAGCCAGGTACTAAAGGCAAACTCGGGCGAATAGAAATTAATATTCTTAAAGGCTTTGGCAAATGCCTCAATCGTTAAATCCTCAGCATCGGTAGGGTCCTGAGTCATCTTAAGTAACATATAATACAATGAGTCCCGATAGTTATAAAGCAATTCGGCATACGCTTTCTGATCACCGTGGTCACGAGCAAGTACTATGAGTTCGTAATCGCGTAAAGCTTTATCTGTGAGCTGAATTTTTATTTCCATTTATCAGGTTTAGAGTAAATATTTAATAACACTACGAGTGGGTTAAGAAACATGAAGAATATTTCAAACAATGGTGTGAGAAGAAGAAATTTGCTTTCGTTAAGCTTGTTCATTACTCTTTTATGTATTATTAACTGACTAATTAACCTTATTGAGAATAACGCCAGGAATAAAAAGATATTATTCGGGTCGTATATTAACAACGAGACAAAGGTAGTAAAAAATATAATTAGTGATAAAGAATAAATTCCTAAAATTAATTTTGATGAGAATTTATAATAGCTTCCGGTAGTTAAATGCCTTCTTTTTTGAGTGATCCATTGTCCAAATGATTTCTTTGGCTGCGATACAGTATGACAGTCAATGTCAATCGATATTTTAGTATTCTTTTTATTAGCAGCCTGATTTATAAACAAATCATCATCCCCTGATTTAATCTTATAATGACTTATAAACCCATTCTTAGCAAAAAATAAAGACTTCCGATAAGCAAGATTACGCCCAACTCCCATGTATGTCATCTTACTTAAAGAATAACTAAGATATTGTAGAGCTATAAATAAGGTATCAAATCTTATAAGTTTATTTAACAATCCTTTTTCAGTTTTATATTTACCATATCCTAAAACTATTTCGGTACCAGCATGGAATTGCTCAACCATCTTAGTAATCCAAAGCATGCTACTTGGCCTGCAATCAGCGTCAGTCAAGAGGATAATATCATGTTTTGCAGATTTTATACCAATAGTCAGAGGGAATTTTTTTCCTTTAAAGAAATTTACATCTTCTTTTATGTTAACAATTTTAAGATGCTTATAAGTGTCGGACATTATCTTTAATAAATAATAAGTCTCATCATCAGATGCATCATTAACTACCAATACCTCAAAATTAGGATAATCCTGCTCCAAAATCATTGGCAGATTGTTCTTTAGATTGGTATATTCGTTCTTAGCACAAATAACAACTGATACCGGTTCGTAGTTATTATTTAGTTTCTTCTTTTTATAAAAGGCTAATCTACCAAAAATAAACCAATAATATATTAGTTGTATAAATAGTGAAGAACTGAATATTATCAGTAAAATCAATGTTATTCGGTTGTCGAGTAAAAGTTGTAAATTCATTTTTGTATAAATCAATCTGCAAAAGTATCGATAATACGCGAAATAGAATTAACTTTGTCAAAAATTTATAAACATAGTTATGAACTAAAAAAAGTTCCACCTATACATATATATATATGTATACATTTTTTAGAAATTATTTAAAAAGATTGAATGGATTTTAAATTAACATCAACAGATAAGAAATCAAATGCAAGGGCAGGCGAGATAACAACGGATCATGGGAAAATACAGACACCTATATTTATGCCTGTTGGCACTGTGGGTTCGGTAAAAGCAGTGCATCTTAAAGAAATAAAAGACGATATCAAAGCACAGATAATATTGGGTAATACATATCATTTATATTTACGTCCTGGATTAGAAGTTTTAAAACAAGCCGGTGGTCTGCATAAATTTAATGGTTGGGATAAGCCTATTCTTACTGATAGTGGCGGTTATCAGGTGTATTCCCTTGCGGGGACAAGAAAATTAAAAGAAGAAGGAGTTATCTTCCAATCTCATATTGATGGTTCAAGACATACATTCTCACCCGAAAAGGTGATGGAGATTCAAAGAACGATAGGTGCTGATATAATAATGGCTTTCGATGAATGTACTCCTTATCCCTGTGATTATGATTATGCTAAAAAATCAATGGAGCTTACACATAGATGGCTTGACAGATGTATTACTCATTTTAATATTACAGAACCAGAATATGGATACAATCAAACATTATTTCCAATTGTACAGGGAAGCGTTTATCGTGATCTTAGAATAAAATCAGCAGAAGAAATTGCTTCAAAAGGAACAGATGGTAATGCAATAGGAGGATTATCAGTAGGGGAACCAGTTGAAATGATGTATGAACTAACAGAATTAGTGTGCTCAATACTTCCAAAAGAAAAACCACGTTATCTGATGGGAGTTGGAACTCCTGTAAATATTTTAGAATGTATTGCACTCGGAATTGATATGTTTGATTGTGTAATGCCTACCAGAAACGGAAGAAATGGTATGTTGTTTACTAGCGAAGGAATAATTAATATTAAAAATGAAAAATGGAAGAATGATTTCTCTAATGTTGATGAAAATGGTGGAAGCTTTGTTGATAACCAATATTCAAAAGCTTATTTACGCCATTTATTTCAGGCACAAGAGATATTAGGCCCTATGATAGCAAGTATTCATAACCTAAACTTTTATCTTTGGTTAGTAGGTGAAGCCAGAAAACAAATAATTGAAGGTAACTTTTCGGAATGGAAAAACGTAATGGTATCAAAATTATCAGCGAGACTATAATATATATTGTATGATTAAAAAACTAGACCTGTATATTATCAAAAAATTCTTAGGGACTTTCTTCTATGCAATCGCATTAATAATTATAGTTGTAATTATTTTTGACATTTCAGAGAAGATTGATGATTTTATTTCTAAGAATGCACCATTAAGCAAGATAATTTTTAATTACTATTTCAACTTTATTCCTTACTTCATAAATCTGTTTAGCCCTTTATTTACGTTTATAGCTGTTATTTTCTTTACTTCTAAAATGGCATCAAATACTGAAATTGTTGCAATATTAAATTCAGGTATAAGTTTTAGAAGGATGCTGTTACCATATATGGTTTCAGCAGCAATAATAGGTTTAATGACATTTTATCTGGCAAACTTCCTCATTCCGAAAGTAAATGTGCATCGTTTAGCGTTTGAAAAAGAATATATTTTTAATAAAGGGAGCAGTAGTGAAAGCAATATTCATCTTCAAATTGAGAAAGGGACTTATTTATATCTTGAAAGTTATGATAACGCTAATAATACAGGATATCATTTCTCAATAGAAAAGATAAATGATAATGGGTTGTTTTTTAAATTAACTTCTGATCAGATAAGTTATGATAGTACTAAGAATAAATGGCAGATACGAAATTATACTATAAGAACAATTGATGGTATTAATGAAAAATTTATAAGAGGTAATGTACTCGATACTAATATAAGTATAACTCCTTCTGATTTCTCTAAAAAAAGTAAAGATGTAGAAACAATGGATTATTCTCAATTAAGAAAATTTATAAAACAAGAACAGTTAAGAGGTTCAGATCGCATCAAATTCTATGAAGTTGAGAAGTACCAACGAATATCATATCCATTTGCAACTATAGTTTTAACTTTAATTGGAGTCGCAATATCATCAAGAAAAGTAAGAGGAGGAATAGGTATTCATCTTGCATATGGGTTAATTATTACCTTTTCATTCATACTATTCATGAAAATATCAACTGTTTTTGCAACCTTTGGTAACTTACCTGCTTTTATTTCAGTATGGATTCCTACACTATTGTTTGGATTACTTGCAATTTATCTAATTAAAAAAGCACCTAAATAATATTTTTTTATTATTTATGAATAAATGTATTGGAATTTAAAAACTTATTACTAATTTTGCAGGCGTTTTAAAAATTTATTAAATAATTTAACAAGAAAGAGGTATCAATTATGCTTATTGTTCCAATTAAAGAAGGCGATAATGTTGATCGCGCATTAAAAAAACTTAAAAGAAAGTTTGAAAAAACAGGCACAGTTAAGGAATTACGTGAGAGACAAAAATTCACTAAGCCTTCTGTAAAATTAAGGGAGCAACGTTTAAAAGCTATTTATATTCAACAATTACGTCAAGCTGAAGAAAAATAATTTTTAAAAAAGTATCATTAATTTAAATTAAAGGAAAATTTGTTGTAATTTTATACTTTATTCAAATTTTCCTTTTTTTTATGAATGCAGACGATTTTATATCTTATTTAAAATTTGAGAAAAGATATTCCATTAATACAGTAATGGCATATCAAAAGGATTTAGATCAGTTCTTTTTATATTTGCAATCAGTTTATGGTGGAATAGATTTAAGCTCTATTTCACATTACATGATAAGATCATGGATTGTAGAATTAATGGAACAAGGTGTAAAATCAGTTAGTATTCAAAGAAAGATTTCTACTTTAAAGTCTTATTATAAGTATCTTCTTAAAAATTCAATTGTTAAATATAATCCATTAAACAAAGTAATTTCACCAAAAGCGGATAAAAAATTACCTGTTTTTGTAGAAGAGGAGAAAATTAATGATTTACTAGAGAATATTAAATTTGGTGATAATTTTCAAGATAGAAGAAACCAATTAATAATTGAGTTGTTCTATGTAACAGGAATACGGCTTTCAGAATTAATAAATATTAAAGAAGATGATTTTGATTTAGGAAATCTTACTTTAAAAGTATTAGGAAAAAGGAATAAAGAAAGAATAATTCCAATAAATAGTTCTTTGAAAAAAATGATTAACGAATATAAAGTAATTAAAAAAGATTGTTTTATAAATTTTGAAATAGATAATTTCTTTTTTTTAAAAGAAAATGGTGAAAAAATGCATTCAAAATTTGTATATGATATAGTTTTTTATTATCTTAGCAGTGTTACAACGATAAACAAAAAGAGTCCTCATATATTAAGGCATACATTTGCTACTCATATGCTTAATAATGGTGCCGATATTAATTCTATTAAAGAATTGTTAGGACACTCAAATTTATCAGCAACACAAATTTATACACATAATTCTATAGAGAATTTAAAAAAAGTTTATAAACAAGCCCATCCAAAGGCATAAAAAAGGAGGTTATAAATGAAAATAAGTATTGATTCTGTAAAATTTAAAGCAGATAAACGATTAGAAGATTTTGTTTCGGAAAAAGTTAGCAAATTATCAGGTAGTTATAATGGGGTAATAAGTAGTGAGGTAACTTTACGAGTAGATAATGCAGAAGATCATAATAATAAAGTTGCCGAAATAAAATTATTTATTCCAGGCAGTGATTTATTTGCAAAGAAGCAAAGCAAGACTTTTGAAGAAGCAACTGATCAGGCTGTTGACGCTATACGTAAGCAACTTTTAAAACATAAAGATAAAATAAAAGGGAATTAAAATAAAAAAAAACACAAATTAATTTTGTCAATTCAAAAATTATTTATATTTTTGCAGTCCTTTTTGAAAAAGGACTGCTTTAAATAAAAATGAGAAATATAATAAATTGCCGATGTAGCTCAGTTGGCCAGAGCAGCTGATTTGTAATCAGCTGGTCGGGGGTTCGAATCCCTCCATCGGCTCTTTTTTTTGATATTATTGGGGAGGTACCAGAGCGGTCAAATGGGACAGACTGTAAATCTGTTGGCGAAGCCTTCGGAGGTTCGAATCCTCCTCTCCCCACAAAATGCGGAAGTAGCTCATTTGGTAGAGCGAAAGCCTTCCAAGCTTTAGGTGGCGGGTTCGAGCCCCGTCTTCCGCTCTTTGTTTTAGCCGTTGTAGCTCAGAGGTAGAGCACTTCCTTGGTAAGGAAGGGGTCACGAGTTCAACTCTCGTCAATGGCTCTGTATAATGAAATTTTAAATAACAATAAATAATATAGTAAACACCTAATAGAAAATTAATATGGCAAAAGAAAAATTTGATCGTTCCAAACCACATGTCAATGTTGGAACAATTGGTCATGTTGACCATGGTAAAACAACTTTAACAGCAGCTATAACTTTGGTTTTAGCTGATGCAGGATTATCAGAATTCAGATCATTTGATTCAATTGATAATGCACCTGAAGAAAAAGAAAGAGGTATTACAATTAATACAGCTCACATTGAATATTCAACTGCTGCACGTCACTATGCACATGTTGATTGCCCAGGACATGCTGATTACGTGAAAAACATGGTTACTGGTGCTGCTCAGATGGATGGAGCAATTTTAGTAGTTGCTGCAACTGATGGTCCAATGCCACAAACACGTGAACATATTTTATTAGCACGTCAGGTTGGAGTCCCTAAGCTAGTTGTATTTATGAATAAAGTTGACTTAGTAGATGATTCTGAGTTATTAGAACTAGTTGAAATGGAAATTAGAGAATTATTATCATTTTATGGATTTGATGGTGAAAACACTCCAGTAATACAGGGATCTGCTTTAGGTGGCCTAAATAAAGAGCCAAAATGGGTTGAAAAAATCATGGAATTAATGGCTGCTGTTGATTCATATATACCATTACCTCCAAGAGCTGTTGATAAAGATTTTTTAATGCCTGTTGAAGATGTTTTCTCAATTACAGGTAGAGGAACAGTTGCAACAGGCAGAATAGAAACTGGAGTTATAAACTCAGGAGATCCAGTTGATATTATTGGAATGGGTGCTGAAAAATTAAAATCAGTTGTTACTGGAGTTGAAATGTTTCGTAAAATTTTAGATAGAGGTGAAGCTGGGGATAATGTAGGCTTACTATTAAGAGGAATTGACAAAGAAGCCATTCGTCGTGGTATGGTTATTGGAAAACCTGGATCAATTAAGCCTCATAAAAAATTCAAAGCAGCTGTTGTTATTTTGAAAAAAGAAGAAGGTGGTCGTCATACTCCTTTTCACAATAAATATAGACCACAATTTTATTTTAGAACAACAGATGTTACAGGAGAAATATTTTTACCTGAAGGTGTAGAAATGGTAATGCCTGGTGATAACTTAACTGTTACTGTAGAACTAATTTCAGAAATAGCATTAAATTTAAATTTAAATTTTGCTATTCGAGAAGGTGGAAGAACAGTTGGTGCTGGTCAGGTAACAGAAATTTTAGATTAATTTATTTTACTGACAAAGTTTAATTACTTTGTCAGTTTAACTACGGGTGTAGCTCAATTGGTAGAGTAGTGGTCTCCAAAACCATTGGCTGAGGGTTCAAGTCCTTCCACCCGTGCAAAATTTTAGGTTTAATGTCAAAAGTAGTAGATTATATTAAAGATAGCTATGATGAACTTATGAATAAGGTATCATGGCCTACATGGAGTGAATTACAAAATAGTGCTATTGTTGTATCGGTAGCATCTTTAATAATTGCTTTAGTTGTTTTTGGAATGGATATTTTATTTGGAGCACATCCTGATTTAATATGGAAAGGACTACTTGGCTATTTTTATAGTTTTTTTACCTAGACAAATATAAATTTAATTTGTTACAAAATCTTGCTTCCCTTTAAACATTTATAGTGTTTAATTGAGATATTTTTACGAATTATTAAATTTATTAAACCTAATATTAATTTTTATATTATTCTTCCCAATTTTTACAAAGGTATGAACGAGCAAGTTAAAAAATGGTATGTTGTAAGGGCGATTAGTGGAAAAGAGAAGAAAGTTAAAGAATATCTACAAAGTGAGATTAATCGTCTTAATCTACATGATTATATTCTGCAAGTTTTAATACCAACAGAAAAAGTATATACTGTAAGAAAAGGAAAAAAAGTTAGCAAAGAACGAAATTTTCTTCCTGGTTATGTTTTAATTGAAGCAATTCTTATTGGTGAAATACCACATATAATTAAAGATATTCCAAATGTAATCGGTTTTTTAGGATCAAAAGGTGATCCTGAGCCAATGAGACTTACAGAAGTGAATAGAATTTTAGGAAAAGTGGATGAATTATCAGATCAAATAGAAGAGTTAAATGATCCTTTTATTTTAGGAGAATCAGTAAAAGTTATTGATGGACCCTTTAATAGCTTTAGTGGAATAATAGAAGAGATAAATGAAGAAAAGAAAAAACTTAAAGTAATGGTTAAAATTTTCGGAAGAAAAACACCATTAGAATTAAGTTTTATGCAAGTCGAAAAAGAATAATTAAAATAAACTTAATTTTATAAATTTTAAGTAAATAAAAAATGGCAAAAGAAGTTAGTGGTATTATTAAATTACAAATCAAAGGAGGAGCTGCAAATCCATCACCACCAGTAGGTCCAGCTTTAGGATCTAAGGGTGTTAATATAATGGAATTCTGTAAGCAATTTAATGCTCGGACTCAAGAAAGTGCTGGCAAAATAATTCCAGTAATAATAACTGTATATAAAGACAAGTCTTTTGATTTTGTTATAAAAACACCTCCTGTAGCAATTCAAATAATGGAAGCTGCAACTATTAAAAAAGGTTCAAGTGAACCTAATAGAAATAAAGTCGCATCAATTACTTTCGAACAAGTGTGTAAAATTGCAGAATCTAAGTTAATTGACTTAAATTGTTTTACAATAGAATCTGCTATGAGTATTGTTTCTGGTACTGCTAGAAGTATGGGGGTTTTGATTAAAGGTGAAAATCCTAATAAAGGATAAATAAGTATTGCATAAGTGCAATATTAGTTTTCAATAAATATTAATATAACGCGTAATGGTTAAATTAACAAAAAAAAGAAAAGAAGCTTTAACAAAATTTGATAAATCAGGTATATATTCTATTGATGAAGCTGTAAAAATAGTTAAGGAAATCTCTAATACAAAATTTGATTCTTCAGTTGATGTTGATGTCAGATTAGGTGTAGATCCTAGAAAAGCTAATCAAATGGTAAGAGGTATTGTAACATTACCACATGGAACTGGAAAAACTATTAGAGTATTAGTTTTATGTACACCTGACAAAGAAGATGAAGCTAAAGCTGCTGGAGCCGATTACTATGGGCTTGACGAATATATTGATAAAATTAAAGGGGGATGGACAGATATTGATGTAATAATTACAACCCCAAATGTTATGCCAAAAGTAGGAGCGTTAGGAAAAATACTAGGTCCAAGAGGACTTATGCCAAATCCTAAAACTGGCACTGTGACAATGGAAATTGGAAAAGCAGTAAATGAAGTCAAAGCTGGTAAAATCGACTTTAAAGTTGATAAATTTGGAATAATCCATTCTGGTATTGCAAAAGTATCATTTGATAATATTAAAATAGTTGAAAATGCTAAAGAATTAATTCAAATGATATTAAAACTAAAACCTGCTGCTGCTAAAGGAACTTATGTTAAAAGTATTTACATTTCAAGTACGATGAGTCCAGGTATTAAGGTTGAACCTAAATCTATCACTTTATAAATTTAATTTTCTTAAATATAGAAAAAACTATGAAAAAAGAAGAAAAAGGTCAACTTGTTGAATCTCTAGCTAAACAAATATCAAAATTTAATAATATTTATATAACAGATATTTCTGATCTTGATTCTGTTAATACTAGTAAGTTGAGAAGGTTATGTTTTAGACGAGATGTGAAGTTGATTGTAGTAAAAAACACTTTGCTTAAAAAAGCATTAGTAGTGTCAGGAAAAGATTTTTCTGAATTATTTCCTATAATGAAAGGTCACACTTCATTAATGCTAGCAGAAATAAATAATATTCCTGCTAAATTAATAAAAGAATTTAGAAGTAGTTCACCAAAACCAATTCTTAAAGGAGCATATGTAGAAGAATGCTTTTACATAGGTGATGAACAACTTGAGATGTTAGTTAATATTAAATCTAAAAACGAGTTAATTGGTGACATTATAGGAACACTTCAAACTCCTATTAATAATGTTATTTCCGCTTTACAATGTGGTGGGGATAAACTTAGTGGAATCTTAAAAAAATTATCAGAAAAATCTGAATAAAAAATAATTAATACTTAATAATTCAAAATTAAAAAACAATTTAAAACAAAATAAAATGGCAGATTTAAAAGCTTTTGCAGAACAATTAGTTAATTTGACAGTTAAAGAGGTAAAAGAATTGGCTGATATTTTAAAAGAAGAATATGGTATTGAACCAGCTGTAGCATCAGTTGCTGTTGCAGCCCCAGCAGCTTCCGCAAATAATGCTGTTGAAGAAAAAACAGAGTTTGATGTTATATTAAAGTCAGCAGGTCAACAAAAATTAGCTGTAGTAAAATTAGTTAAAGAATTAACTAGTCTTGGATTAAAAGAAGCTAAAGAACTAGTTGATGCTGCTCCAAAACCATTAAAAGAAGCTGTATCTAAAGATGAAGCTGAAGCATTGAAGAAGCAATTAGAAGAAGCTGGTGCTGAAGTCGAGATTAAGTAAATGAAGGTTTAATAATCTATTAATTACTCACGAATAATAGACTACTTGATTTCAAGTGGCCTATTATTCGTTATTTCACCAAATTAATAATATTTTTCTTTACATTTAAATTTTTCTACTTTGGAACAAAAAACAATTCAAAAAATCAATTTTGCATCAACAATTCAAACTGAATATCCTGACTTCTTAGATATTCAAATTAAATCATTTCAAGATTTTTTTCAATTAGAAACAAATTCGGAAAATCGAATAAATGAAGGTTTATTTAGAGTTTTTGCTGAAAATTTTCCGATTACTGATGCAAGAAATAATTTTGTATTAGAGTTTTTAGATTATTTTATTGATCCTCCTAGATATACAATAGAAGAATGTTTAGAACGAGGATTAACATATAGTGTACCACTTAAATCAAAATTAAAATTATATTGCACTGATCCTGAACATGAAGATTTTGAAACAATTATTCAAGATGTTTATTTGGGTATGATTCCATATATGACTCCTAAAGGTACATTTGTTATTAATGGGGCAGAAAGAGTTGTAGTTTCTCAGTTACATAGATCCCCAGGTGTATTTTTTGGAACAAGTATGCATGCTAATGGGACTCAACTTTATTCTGCTAGAATTATACCTTTTAAAGGATCTTGGATGGAGTTTACCACTGATATTAATAGCGTAATGTATGCTTATATTGATAGAAAGAAGAAATTACCAATAACAACATTATTACGAGCAATAGGGTTTGAAACCGATAAAGATATTCTAGAAATTTTTAATTTAGCTCAAGAAATAAAAGTTTCTAAAGCAGGTTTGAAAAAAATAATTGGGAGTAAATTAGCTGCAAGAGTTGTTAGAGCATGGATTGAGGACTTTGTAGATGAAGATACTGGAGAAGTTGTTTCTATTGAGCGTACTGAAGTAATTATTGATAGAGAAACAATTTTAGAAGACAAACATATAGATATGATTGTTGAAGCTGGTATTAAAACTATTTTAATTCATAAAGAGGATGTAAATACAAATGATTTTGCAATAATTTTTAACACTTTACAAAAAGATACTGCTAATAATGCAAAAGAAGCGGTTGAATACATTTACCGTCAATTAAGAAATGCAGAACCACCAGATGAAGAAACTGCGAGAGGTATTATAGAAAAATTATTCTTTTCAGACAAAAGATATGACCTAGGAGATGTGGGTAGATATAGAATTAATAAAAAATTAAATTTGAATATCCCTACTGACATTAAAGTATTGACTAAAGAA
>CAIWDQ010000563.1 GCA_903911455.1 uncultured bacterium | reverse complement strand
TATTTTCTCCATTCCAGGCAAATTGTTTTATCTGATTACCCAATAAATCATATATAGTAACATTACAAACAGATTCAGGTTTGTTATTTGCAGACAAATTAAATAAACCATTAGATGGATTAGGATAAACAGCAAGACCAAAATCCTTCTTTAATTCAATTACATTTTGCATAATCGGATCAGGAGGAGGATTATTGAAGAAATTAATCATATTGCAAGCAACATCAAGAAAAGGATTAGCTCCATCAGCACAATCACATGAACCCGAAACAGAAACACATCCAGGATAATGGACATTGCATTGATCAACATATTGTTCATATAAAACATATTTCAAGGCAATGTTATTATTAGAAATAAAAGATGACATATCATAATCAAATGGCTTTGAAATAGCACCAGGGCACCATCCTGCACGATTGTAATACCAAGTACCACTTTGTGGTGAACAATTATCTGGATTCGGACTACAAGTTACCCAGTTATGTTGAGAAAAAGTATTAACATTATTAACATAAATATGATGGGTAGTTTCATAAAACTCAGCAGCATTACTAGTGTTATTAGGTCCCATGTGTCCAGTAGTAATAAGTTTTAACTTTGAATTTTGAACTCCTGTAGGATAAGTATAATTATAAATACTAATTGGTTGTAGATTTGCATAATTCCCAAAATCATAATAACCTTTCCATATCTGAGTTATCTGACTATACATATATGTAGGTGTCCCGGATTTGTAAGTAAAAGACAATGAATAAAGGTAGCCATTATCATAAGTAGTGCAATTGAGTCTGAAAGTAACTTTTCCACACAACAATGACATATAATCATTAACAGCAATTTTATGCGAACATGAAGTAGCATAAGGAGTAATATATCTTATAATTTCAAACCAATTACCTTCATGGCTTCTAGCCTCTAAATTAGCAATTCTATCCCAAGCACCACATCCACCAGTTGGACAAGTTAAAGATAATGTTGCAATAATAGTATCATAAGCACCTATAAAAGAAGGTAGTTGAAAAGAAGCTTCACTTGACGTAATACTTGTATTTAAAAGAGTAGCATTAAATGCTTGAACAGTTGTATCAACAGAGTTTGCCAATACATTTATATTTACAACAATTGTGGAATCAACTCCGTAATTACTTGTTGAAATAATATTAATTGCATAAGTACCATATGAAGGTGGTTGCCACCAAGCAGTAAAATGAGCATTCCCAAAATCGTGTGCTTGAATGGTTGTTCCGTTTATTTTAAACTCTAACTTCTGTATATTAAACAAAGGAGCATAAACAATAGAAGAAATTGCAGCTAATTGAATTTTAGAAAGAGTTGGCATATAAACATTTCCAGCTAATGGATGTCGTGCTTCAACATTAGGTTTTATTGTAGTTGGATCAACAACAGTAAAAGAATTGATTACAGGAGCAGCTGTATCGTATGTAGGTACACTTCCATTCTGATAAGCTTTAACAGTAACAGTAGCTGCGCCGGTTACAGTTACCATTGAGTCATTACTAATAGTTGCAGGACCTGAAAGAACTGTATAACTAACAGGTAAACCGGAACTAGCTGTTGCTTGTAAAGCAAAAGGAGCAGAAGTTGTTAGTTTAAGTGGAATTTGAGGAAATGTAATTGTCTGGAAATTTGAAGAAGTAGAGCCACCAACTGCATAAATACAAAGTCGCCCACCTGCTACATTTAAAAATTTAATTGAAGAAATCAATTTTGTTTGATTAGCAGTACTTATTGGCAAACTAATTTCAAACATATATTGACACAAACTTGCACTGCAACTCGTTGATGTATTACGTCTGGTACGATAAAACTCAATAGATGCCGGTGGAGTTGCAGAAGAACACCAATCTGCAGCTTTTAAAGTTGGAAATACTTCTGAAGTATTATCAGTAAAATTAACAGTAGCCATTAAAGTATCAGCACCATTACCCGCATTTGCGAGTATATAAAGATTGGTAGCAGCAATACTACTGGAAAGTATTAAAGTACCAGATTCATTTCGAAGAAGCAACAATGCATTATTAACATTTGGTGCTTGTAAATTATAAGTTAAGCCTGATGTAATCAAACTGTTTATCTGATTATTGGCAGGCCATGCATGCGTAGTCTGGCAAATACCACTTCCCGGATTAAAAGTAGGAGAAATGTAAACCATACCACCACTATCAACACCTCTTGTTGTTGAAGCTAATGAAGTAGCTGAACCGTCAGCTACAACATCCCAGGTATAACCAGTACAAGGAATATTATGTAATACCTGAGATTTCAGGACTTGACTGAAAGAGATAAACATCAATATAACAGTCACTAAATAAATGAGTCTTTTCATATAAAAAATGTTTATTATGTTTTAAAAATAATTCAACAAAGGTAATTATTTATTTACAATTTTATGAATAAAAAAAAACTCCTTACTTAAAAATTAACTTAGTAAGGAGTTTTATTTATGATAATTTATTATTGATTAACGTACCATTATTTTTTTAACCTCTACCCTATCTTTATTACTTACTTTCATAATATACATACCTGTAGCAAAATTAGTAAGATTAACAGAAGTTGTTTCTCCTCTCCACTCAAATTGTTTTACAACATTACCCATTAAGTTATAAATTACAACATTGCAAACAGTTTCCGGTTTATTATTAGCAGCTAGGAAAAACATACCATTGGATGGATTTGGATAAACTGCAATCCCAAAATTACTTTTTAGTTCTGCTATAGATTGTACCGGATTAGGTGGTGGAGCATCAAAGAAATTTATCAGATTACAATCAACCATCAAATAAGGTTGTACATCAGCATTACAGGCAGTGCAATTTGAATTAACAGTACAACCAGGATAATCAGGGTTACATTGATCTATATATTGTGAAAAAAACAAATACTTAATGGCAACACTATTACCAGAGATATATGGTGTTAAATTATAATCAAAAGGTTGTGCTATAGTTCCTGGGCACCATCCAGCACGATTATATTGCCAAGTACCACTTTGAGGCATACAATTATCAGGATTTGGATTACAGGTGGTCCAGTTATGTTGAGCAAAACTATCAACATTATTAAAATATACATGATGAGTAGCATCATAAAACTCAGCAGCATTACTTGTGTTATTTGGACCTCCATGACCTGTTGAGATAAGTTTTATTTTTGAAGCTACAGTTCCAGTTGGAAAAGTATAATTAAAAATACTTACAGGTTGTTGGTGTGCATAATTACCAAAATCATAATTAGATCTCCAAACTTCATTTACCTGACTATATTTATGAGGAGGGGTCCCTGATTTGAATTGGAATGATAAAGCATAAACATAACCATTATCTAAGCCTTTTACTTTAAAAGAAACTTTTCCACATAATATTGACATATAATCAGTGAGATTTATTTTATGTGAACAAGCAGTACCATAAGGTGTAATATAACGTATCAATTCAAACCAATTCCCTTCATGGGTTCTTACATCAACACTCCTTTGATAATCCCAAGCACCACATCCACCAGTTGGACATGACACAGTAAGTGTAGCAATAATAGTGTCATAAGCTCCGATATAAGAAGGGAGTACACCATCAACAGCTATCTCTGAAGTAACAGATGAATAATTAATAACACCACTAAAAGCCTGAACTGTTGTGTCAACTGAATTTTGTAAAACATTTATATTAACAGTAACAGAACCTACTGCTCCGAAGTTGTTAGTTGATAATATTTGAATACTATGTGTACCATATGTTGAAGGTTGCCACCATGCAGTATAGTTACCGTTTCCAAAATCATGTGCAGATATTGTTGTACCACCATCAATTTTAAACTTTAAATCTTGTATTGAGAATAAAGGTGTATAGTTAATTGTTGCATAAGCTGCCAATTGTATTTTAGATAAAGTAGGCATATATACTTTACCAGCCAAAGGATGGCGAGGGTCTATAATTGTAACGTTTAAGTTAGGATCTACAACATCAAATGTATTTAAAACTGGTGTTGCAGTATCATAGGTAGCATTTCCATTTTGATAACTTTTAATAACTACAGTACCCGGAACTCCGGTTAAATGAACACTATCATTAGTAATAGTTGCAGGACCTGATAATAAAGTATAGCTGACAGGTAAACCTGAAGTAGCAGTACCAGTTAGTTTAAAAGGTGGAGTTGTAGTTAATTTAGGGCCAATTGGAGGAAAAGCAATAGCTTGAAAAGAAGTATTCAACGTACCATTGAAGTTAGAAGTTGCACCTGTCATTGCAAAGTTCATTAAGTCTCCATCATAAGTTGGTGAATTAACTTCAGATGTTAATTTAGTTATACTAATATTATTACCGGCTGGTACGCCTTGATTAAATTTATAATATAATTTCAAACCTGAAGGGTTACTTGCCACATTAATTTCATTATTTTTTATGTTTTGAATTTCAGCTACAGTTAAAGCTTTATTCCATAAACTAACTTCATCAATATGCCCACTATAATAGAAATTATAACCTGTAACAGGACTTAAACCTATCATAAAAGGAACTGTGGTAGATGTAGAAAAAGTTCCTGAACAAGCTACACTACCAACTAAAGTACCATTTAAATATAGTTTAGCTGCAGAGCCATCATAAACCCATGCATAATGCTGCCACATATTTGGTACAATAGTACCATTTGGAGCAGTATATGTATAAAGTGTTGTACCAACGTAAACACGGCATTCTATTGATCCACTTCCAAGTTCAATCATATAAAAAGTTGTACCTGTACCGCGAAATCCAAACATACCATGTCCATAAGCTAATGAATTAGCAAAAAACCATCCTGTCATTGATAATGCACTTGCACCTGCTACTAATGCAGATGCATTATTAACATTCACATAATCATTAGTTCCATCAAAATCTAAATATTGGTTTGATTGAGATTTTGCATTACTAAATGCAAAAAAAGTTAAAACCAATAAGATCATACTAAATTTAAAGTATTTTTTTTTCATTTATTTATTATTAATTGTTTATTAAATTAAAATTAATTCATATTAAGTCTTAGAATGAACTAAGATTGCCAGTGGTTGCAAGAAGATAAAATTCAATTGTAAAGTTAGGTTACAAAAATACAAAAAAAATATATTTATTCACACAATATTTACAAATTATTTTGTTAAAAAATTACCTTCCACAAATTTCTTTATAATTACAATACTTACAATTATCTGTAATTAATGTCTGATTAAAGGATAATTTAGGATCAAAGATATCAGTTAATAGTTGTTTTAATATATCTTCAAACATTGATAAAGATTGATTTGTAATAATATCTTCACCTGAAAAATTAATTTTCATAAAACCATTTGCAAGACTTCTAAAAGATAAAATCCCAGGTTCTGTCGGTAATTTATCTTCAGGTTTTTCTTTTGTATAAAGCAAAGAATACATCATCAACTGAAATGCTTTGGCATATTTACTATCTGTAATTATATCAAGAGGTATTTCTACTTTGAGTTCATTCTTATCTGTTTTGCCGGTTTTATAATCAGTAATTTTTATTGTTTCCCCTGTTGAATCCACCCTGTCAATATAACCTAAAAGCTTTACGGGAAGTATTGTATTATTGGTTTTTACTTCAATTATCGTTTCATACTTTTCTTCAAGAGATTTTACAGTAATAAGCTTATTCTCCTTTTTAAGTTTATATATTTGTGACTTCTCATTAGCAAGGTAATTATTAATATTAACAGCAGACATCTGTGAAGTAAGTAGATTAAAGCCAAATGAAATATCACCATCTACATAAATATCTTTAAACTTATCAGCAACAAGTTGATTAACTTTAGGTAACATTGAATCTATTATTTCAACTGTAAGTATACTTGCCAGATAAGGTTTATACAATTCCTTTAATACTTCATGAATTACAGAACCTAAAGTGTTAGCCTCAATTACACCTTCAACTTCATCAGGTTCCTGAATATCTGCTATATTTTTAAAGTAAAACTGAAGACTACAGTTAATGTATGTATTCAATGCACTTGCTGAAAATCCTTTTACTGCTTTCTGTAATAAAATAGCTTTTATAGTTTCATCTTTAGTTATCTCTATTGGTCTTTTATCTAATTCAGATGAAATACTTACATTCATCAGGGTTTCATTTATTTTTATATTCTGATTATAGGCAGGTAATTCATGGGTAAGCTGATAAATAAATCTACTTTTATCACCACCTGAGAAATCATCACTCTCAGTATTATAAAGAATATAAACTGTAGAAGCCCGCTGCAATAAACGATAAAAATGATATGCAAACACTGCATCTTTATCCTGATATACAGGTAAACCAAACTCCTTTTTAATATCTAATGGGATAAAAGAATTCGCAAGTCCTGAAGATGGCAAAATACCTTCGTTAACTGAGAGTAAAATTACATTTTCAAAGTCAAGAGTTCTGGTTTCAAGCATACCCATTACCTGCAATCCTTTTAAAGGTTCGCCGTAGAAAGGAATGGTTGCAATAGTAGCAAGTTTATTAAATATCTTTCGGAATGTTTGTATCTTTATAAATGACTGATGTAACTCCGGTATAGCATTTAGATTGAATAATAGTTTGGCAAAATGATACAGATATTCTTTTTCTAACATATCTGCATTGTTTTCTTTTAAATGCTGTTTTAAAATATCAATCAGTTTATGAAGACAATTAATGATATCTCCAGATTTATAATAAACATTAAAAAGAAAGCTTAAACTATTTTCATTAAAGAGATCATTAGCAGTTGTTGCAAAGAGTTCTTCGGCTTTATAACTTATCTTATTTGATTTAGAAATCCTTGATATTAATTCATCAAGCTGAGCAATCTTTTTAATATATGGATGTGATAAAACTTTAATTACATCTTTATAATAAAAGCCTTTAGCAGTTGAAGAATGCGCAAGTCGTAGTCTATTTTCATGCATGAAAAGAATACTGTCAAACAAACTAAACAAAGTAGTATTCTTAAAAGATAAACCCATCGTAACATTAAACTCATCCAGCTCGGGAGGAATTGAATGTAACATAGGCAACAATAGACTCTCATCATTCAAGACGATTGCAGTATTATCTAAATTACCATTCTTCAAATATAATTCTTTAAGGATACTTCCTGCATATTTAACCTGCCCTATCTTCTGAGCAATACCTATCACATTTATCTCTTTAGCATCTGTAGCAAATCTATCTTCCAACCATTTAAACTCGGTATTTGATAACTTGCCCATATAATTCCTGATAAATCTTCCGGCTTCCTGCATCGTATTATTCACATAATACTTGTCGGCATCCCAAAGTATCTCAGCTTTATTTTCTTTAACTAAATAATTAATGATCTCTTCTTCAGAACGGGTTAGTGCATTAAATCCTGCAAATATTATTTTATTCCATTCATTATTATCTGCTTTTTGAAGAATTGTATTAGCAACTTCACGATACATCATACCCTGATAAGCAATAGAATGAGATGCTAATACTTCTTTAAGTTTAGAATAATACGAAAAAAGAGAATTATAAAACTTAAGATATTTCTTTTGAAAATCGCTTAGTGGACGGCCATCCAGATTCCATAAACTTATAGCTTTAGCTTCCGACAGATATGAATATAATCCTTCAACATCAACCATATAAAGATCTGCTTCATTAAAGTCGTGAAGCAATATCTCGCCCATACTCATAAAATCATCAAACGGACGGGCATCAGATTCTTCGCATTCCTGATGTATCTTATATAAATGAAAAAGCAGTGATACATTATCTGCCAAATGGTATTCCGAAAGTGCTTCTATAAAATCTTCTATTGAATATATTTTAGGAGCCCATATATTTTTACCTGCATTCTCGGCAATGTATCTCCTCAGAAACAAACTTGCTCTACGGTTGGGTAGTACGATGCAAAGCTTTTCAGTATCATCATTATAATTAGTAAAAATATGCTGGGCAACTTTAAATAAGAAGTTTTCTTTCATTTTTATTTATTCTATTTGAAGAATGTAGTTTCAGCTATTTTTATTTGTTCCTCAGTACCCAGATCAATCCAATTAGAATAATCATGTATGTAAGAACGTATATGATAATTTTCAGCAAGACGCAGATAAAGATCAATCATTGAGAACTTACCTTGCTCGGTAATCAAATGAAATATTTCTGGTTCTATGATCTGAATCCCACTAAAAGCATACGAATGCACCTCCCCTTTCTTAGGTTTGGCATATTTTAATTCATGGGTTTTAACGTTTTCCCAACCGATTAACTGATGATGATTATCAAACAATAGATAGCGCGAACTTTTCCTGCTTCTAACTGCTAGTGTTGCTAAGGATTCGTTTTGAACATGATTTGAGATTAATTCATCAATATTTATATCCGACATTATATCTACATTATGTACCAAAAAAGGTTCGTCTCCTTTCAGAAACCATTCTGCTTTTTTCAATCCTCCTCCTGTATCAAGCAATTCGTCACTCTCGTCCGAAATTACAATATCAGCTTCAAAAAGTGTTTGTTCAAAATAATCTATCAATTGATCTGCATGATGATGAACATTTACAATAATATCTGTTATACCTGAAGAGGTTAATTTATCAATAACATAACTGATCATTGGTTTCCCATTGACCTCAACCAGCGCTTTAGGTTTGTTATCAGTTAATGGTCTTAGGCGCGTTCCCAGACCTGCTGCAAATATCATTGCTCTCATTTCGTCTTTTTATTTTGGTTAATTTAAACCATGTCGTCATTGTTGAGATTGCTTCGCTTTGCTCGCAATGACGATTTAGTATTATATTCGTTTCATATTAATAAATCCTTATATAAAGGAATCTCTTCTACAAATGCATACGATTGTTTTTGATGATCAATAAAGCAGCAATAATGTTGCAAACCATTAGTTACCATCAGATAATTTACTTTTAACGTAAGATTATATCTGGCTGCCTGATCAAAAACTTCAGGACTTATTTTAACTGATGGCGCCTTACATTCAACTATCAACAATGGCATTCCTTTATTGTCATACACCACAATATCAGTTCTTCTTTTCATTGAATGCAGTGTCAATTCTTTTTCAACAGCTATTAATGACGTAGGACAAAGTTTTTCGTTTATTAAATACGAAATGCAATTTTGCCTCACCCATTCTTCGTCTGTTAGCCTTACGAACTTCTTTCTAACTACGTCAAATATCATGGATTTATCGTCCATAATACTCAGCCTGAATTGATAGTTAGGAAAATTTAATTTATGCATACTCAATTTAAGAGTTCAAAGATACTATTAAATTATGAATTATGAATTATTAATTATGAATTTGGTGATTTGGCGATTTGGCGATTTGGTGATATGACGATATGAAAATTTATTCGTTATCAATTGAGAGTACTTTAGAAAGTCCAATTCTAATCTCATCCATAATGGTATTTGAAACTACACCAATTTTTCTAACAAATCTATCTTCTGAAACTGAACGAACTTGAAAACAATCAGCACTTGACAACTTTGTTAATCCATTAATTTTAGTCGGATTAATTTGTATCATCCATGGTGCGATTTCATATTTATCTTTCCAATCGGTAATTGGGACTATTATTTTTAAGGGTAATTTACCTAATGAATCATCATTCACGATAATTGCAGGACGTGTCTTTTTGATTTCAGCTCCAATTGTTGGATCTAAATTAATCAACCATATCTCACTTTGTTTCATAAAAGTCAGCATAATCTAGGTTAGTAAAAGCAGTTAACTCACTATCTGTTGTATAATCCAATAGCAACGCATTAGCTGCTTTCCGTAACTGATTATTATCTTCTTTTTTGCGGATTGAATGTATAGTTTGTTCAATCACATAAATTCTCTTTTGCAAAGGCAATTTCTGGATTTCTTTTATAAGCTCAATTGTTCTCATTTTTTAATTATTAAAACGCAAAGATACAATTAAATTATGAATTATGAATTATAAATTATGAATTTGGTGATTTGTTGCATTCTATATTTAATAAGTTCTTTTCTGTCGTCAATATCCAGTGTCATAGTTTTATTCCGTTAAGCATTGCATTAATAAAAATAGGCTGTTTTCCTCTTATTGTCTTAAGTTCTTCTTCTGCTAAGATGTGTGGATCAATTAAAATATCATGTTTTAAATCTATATCATAACATATATCAATTATCCTATTCTTGGTTCGCCAGTCTTCTTTAGTTTTTAATAGTATTAAAATATCATAATCCGAATCAGGATTCTCTGTATTCATTGCCTGAGATCCAAATAAAAAAATATTAACCAAATTACTACCAAAACTATTAGTCAATTGATTTTTTAAATCTTGTAATATTATTGTTTTATCACTCATACTATTTTTTTTACAAAGATACGAATAAAAAAAGAATTATGAATTATAAATTATGAATTTGGTGATTTTTTGATTTAGTGATTTAGTGATTTGGTGATTTGAAATACATCCTGTCAGGTTTCC
>CAIWDQ010000562.1 GCA_903911455.1 uncultured bacterium | reverse complement strand
TAAACTGGCCAACAATTTCACTGGTCGTTAAATTTCTTTTAAGCCCTTGTTTTCCTGTAAAACAGAAAGAACAATTCATGGCACAGCCAACCTGAGACGACAGGCAAATAGAATATTTATTATGAAATGGAATCAGGACAGTTTCGACTTTATGATGATCTTTAAGCTTAAAAAGAAACTTTACAGTTCTATCGTTTGTTGACTCATGAACGGTATCGATTTCGGGTAGATAAAAATCGAAAGTAGTTTCAAAAAAGGCTAATGAACTCTGAGCAATTTTATCAACGCATTGCGCCGTTTCTTTTTTCTTATAATGCCAATTAAAAAGAACTGATGCTGCTGAGTGATTTAAATTATTCTGATTTATAATTTGCGCTAAATCAGTATAATTTAAATCATAAAAAGATGGTTTCAATAGTATCTCCTAGAATTTCAATTTATTACCAATACCCAATAGTTTGAAATTCATTAGAACTATTTAGTGATCAATGTATGAGCAGGTGCTACTGACTTTTGCACCTATAATATGAGCTCATATGTAAAACATATAGACACCTAACTTATCAGTAACTTACGGTTGTTTTTAAATGAAATGATAACGTTTTGTTAACAGGGCAACCACCCGTAACTAAAGCTATTCAAGCTCATTGCTCCTCTTACTTGGGGGTATTTTAAAATCTAAAAAACCATCAACTCGGCATTATAGCAAGACATCTCAGGCAAAATTTTTATAATTAGAGTTCACTCAAAAACTCAGAAGCCAAGAATTCAAATAACCTTTGGTGAATAATCTGATGGCAATGTAAAGTTCCATTCTGTCTTGCTTGGATTAATTACTATTGATCTAAAATCATAGACATAACTTCTCATTCAAATTGGTATAGCCCCAGTAGGGGTTTGGATCACGGCCGCCTATGATGTATAAAGCATCATTACTTGAAATGGCGGAGTGACCATGACGACCTATGCTCATTGGAGGTAGTTTTTTCCACTTCATTAGATGAATGTCAAAAGCTTCAACCACATTAAATACCTTCCCATCTGAATTTTCACCTCCAGCAACAATAAAGTAATCCTCAACTATCGCACCTTGTGCGTCCCCTCGTGGAGTTGGAAGTGCTGGACCTTCTTGCCATGATTTAGATTTAGTGTCATAAATATAAAAGTGAGAAATAAAAGAATCAGGAAATTTTTCCCTACCACCCGTTATAAATACTCTTATGCCATCGGTGGCAATTGCCATATGATCATTTTGAAAAGGCATGGGCGTTTCTTCATGCCACTCATTCTTGGCAATGTCATAGCTAAAATGAGATGAAGAAGAGCCTAATTGATTTAGTCCACCAAAAGTATGAATGGTTGTTCCTATCAATATCGTACCAACTGCACCAAGTGCTTTTGGTAAAGGACTTACTTCACCCCAATTATCTTCATTGATGGAATATCTAAAAACCTTGTTACTTGGGACACCTGTTTCTGCATGATCTAAGCCACCAATTACGTATATATAATTACCATAGCTTACTGATGCTAAATGATCGAGTTTGGC
>CAIWDQ010000561.1 GCA_903911455.1 uncultured bacterium | reverse complement strand
TCCATACAACTGAACCATTACATGTTAATGTTGCTGGTGTAGATACTGAACCTACTAATACTGCACTTACTGTTCTGCCGCAACCATCGGTTATATTAGCTGGTGCTCCTGGATCTGTTGCTGATGCCAAACAAGATACTGTTGAGCTTCCAGCTGTTGGTGCTGTTAAACCTCCTGAATAAGTTACTGTATATGTATAATGCCAATCTGTTGTAGTTACATTATCACATGCTGTATATCTGTATGTCCATACTACTGAACCATTACATGTTAATGATGCTGGTGTAGATACTGAACCTATTAATACTGCACTTACTGTTCTGCCGCAACCATCGGTAATGTCTGCTGGTGCACCTGGATCTGTTGCATTTGCTGGACAAGATACTGTTGAGCTTCCTGCTGTTGGTGCTGTTAAGGCTCCTGAATATAATACATGATATGTATAGGTCCAATTGGCTGTTGTTGTTCCATCACATGCTGTATAAGTATAATGCCATACTACATCACCATTGCAGTTTGGTGCATTGTCATGTCCTACTAATGTTCCATGTACAGTTCTGTTACAAGCATCAGTAATATCTGGTACTGTTGGAGCAACTTGAGATGCTGCTGGACAAGATACTGTTGAACTTCCTGCTGTTGGGGCTGTCAATCCTCCAGAATAAGTTATAGTATAGGTATATACCCAATTATAAGTTGTATTATCACATGCAGTATATGTAAATGTCCATGTCTTTATGCCATTACATGTTGGATTATTACCTGGTACGCCTGCACTTACTGACATAAGACGTCCACAATTATCATATACTACAGGTGGAGTTGGTATTGTTGCTAAAGCAACACATGATACAGTTGAATTTCCAGGATATGGCATTGTAACTACTGGTGGTGCTATATTATATGTAAATTTCCATACTGAAGATACTCCAGGACATGCTGTATAGGTATAAGTATAAGTTCTAGTACCTTGGCAAGTTAATGGATCTGGAGAATCCACAGTTGAAGTCAATACTGGTGTTAAAGTCGTTCCACACGCATCTACAATATTTGAAGGAGGTGTTGGAGTTGTTGCATTAGTAATGCATTCAATTGTGCTTCCTCCATCTGATGGAACTACTGGAGGAGTCGTGTTTCCACCACTAATAGTATAAACTGGTTTTGGCATTACAACATTTCCACATGCATCTTGTATTGTATATTCATATGTATAACTCCATGTACAATTTGTATTATTTGCATTTGGTGTTGTTGTATGAGTTACAATTATGTTACCAAGACAATTATCAGAATAAAGAAGAGCAATTGCTGGATTAGTTGGTTCTTTTGGTGCGTGAGCTGCACAGTTATTAGAACCTGTTATATTTTGAGGCCATGTAACTACTAAATCAGGTGCCTTAGTATCTTGTATTATTATTAATTGTGAAATTGTTGAGGAGTTTCCACATAAATCAGTTACTGTATAAGTACGCGTAACTTTTTTAGGACAAGATGCTTGAATTGTTACATCATTTGAAGTAACGATCAAATTAGCAGTTTCAGTACAATTATCGCTGATTGTAACACCTAAAGCACTTAAAGCATTTGTGTTTTCAACTGCAGTTGGTAAAATAGTACTTGAACAACCATCAATTGTTATATCTGCTAATGTTCCTGTAATTGTTGGAGGAATATCATCATGGATTGTATAAGTATATGTCCAAGGTGTTGGAAGTTGAGCACAATCTGTATAAACATATGTATATACCCTTGTCCCTGAACAACCATCAAAAACATCTACCATACTTGGTGTTGGTGTAGAAATCAAATTACCACATGCATCATTTACAATAAATTGGGCTTCCATGAAGGTCCTAAATGCCACATCAATTCCTTGGTTTACGTAATCATAAGGACTTAAACCATCACTTAGGTTTCCAGAAACGCTATTATCCCATCCGGAACCATTTACATAAGAATTTGCAAAAGTACCGTTAATCTCTATTGAATAGAAATCATAACCAGCTATCCAGAAGAAATATTGTGTACCTGCAGTTAATGTTGGAGCAGTTGCTGGATTAATTGCAATAGTTTTCCATCCTGAGTTACTACTTAAATTACATTGACCTGAATATAACGGTGTTCCGAAAGGACCATTTCCTGCATATATATACATCATTGGTTGTGTAACTGTAGTATTTGCATGTAAATTAACATCAATTTCAGATATCTTACCAGTTACACCAGGTTTGAATGATTGTCCAAAAGCTGAATTATTGTGTAGAATATAATCAGTTGTTAATTGATATTGATCCAAAGCACCTGCTAAAGGTGGCACTGCTTGAGAAATACATTTAACTGTACTTGAACCAGGAGCTGGAACAACTGGATGTGTTGTATGTTGAATTGTGATAGTCTGTGTACATGTAGTTGCATGACCCATACCATCTTTCACTTTCCAGGTACGCAATACTGTAACAGGACATGTTCCTGATTTAGAATCCTGATATGAATAGTAAGTTATACTACAATTATCAGTAGCTACTCCACCAGCAGCAGTAAACTGAGCAGCAGTAACAACAACTTCTGTCTCTGAATATACAAGTCCTGTAATAGCTGCTGTTGAGCATCCTTCAACATCATAAGCAGGTGGACAAGTTGTAAATTCTGGTGCTGTTGCATCAGTAACAACAAGTAAAATATTACTTAATGTTTGTGTACAAATATTACCATCAGTTACAGTAACAGCATATGTTCCTGCAGTTAGCCCTGTTAAATCTTGACCACTTTCTTGTCCTGATGGAATAGTTCCACCATTCGTTGCTGTCCAAGCATATGAGTATGGAGGGAGTCCGTTAACTGTTAAGTCAATACTCCCAATGTTACTACCAAAACATAAATTGTTTACATGAGTTTCACTAAGAAGTGGAGAATTTAAAGGATTACAATCTATCAAATTCCCAGATGGAATAAAGCAAGGAGGTACTCCTGAATTTCCACCGTCTGCAAGGAATGGTTTCCAAACTACATTGCCTCTAACTAAAGGAGGTATAGGACCGGTAGTTCCCCACCAGTTTTGTTTTCCATTAACTAAAGCAGCCATTGTATTCTGAATTCCTATCCCCATATTTGTAAAACTATTGCTATTTATTACAACAGATCCTGCAAAAGCATTATCTTCAATATTTATACCTGTAGCATCAGTTGGAGTTTTAAAATCAATAAGGTCATGAATGTTATTATTTTTAACTAAAGCATCAGGAGTTTTACCTTCTAATCCAACACCATGAGCCCAATAACCTTTTAAATTAGAAATAGAATTACAACTTACGATTGAACTTATAGCTTTACCAGTTCCTGAAGCTCCAACATTAATTATAACGCCATAAGCTCCTTTTCCTCCATTATTATAATCTTTAGAAAAACAAGCTGTAACATTACTAATAGTATTCTTTTCAATTAATAATCCAGAAATATCAAAACCGGCAGTAGACCAGCCAATACCAATTCCACTTGCACTTCCATTGTTACTTTTTGCAGCTTGTAATGTCTTAGAAGGATCTTCACCACCTTGAATATCACTTATACAGTTTTCAGATATAGTTACATTTTGAATACTAGCAGTATTACCCATTACTATTGCAACAGCATGTGTATTTCCACTTAATATAGGCAATGTACCTATGTGATGGATTTTGTTATATGATATTAACAGATTGTTCTGACCTGTTGCAGTAATAGCAAAATTACCTGCAGGGTTAGTGATTTCAAATCCATTTATGGTTACATTATCAGAAGAAATAGTAATAGCTGCACTGCTGGATCCATTAATAATACTTTCTAAACCACGACTTCCACATCCAGATACACCATATTGATTACCACGTAAAGTAACACCAGTTATAATATTAAGATTTGGTGTTTCATTAAATGTACCAGCACTAACTAATACCACATCACCTGTGTTACCAATATTTGCATTTTCTTGAATCAAAGGAGAAATCCTACGTGATTCAGTATATCCAGTTGCATCTGTATATGAACGAACCGCAAATGTTGGATAATCTGTTAATGTTATTACATGATTGCCATAAGTATTCAAATTCCAAATATCATTCCATAGTAATTCATTATTGTTATACCCACCGGCATTACCACGAGCAACAACATATTTATCTACTCCTGTATTATTAAATACATTTCCAGTAACTACTGCTCCTCCAACAGGTTCAAGAATCCAGCCTTGTACAGGATTAGGACCATTCCATCCACGGAAACCAATTAAATATGGTGTAGCTATACCAGTAAATTCATTATCAACAATTAGACGTCCGGTTCTTAAGCCAGTTACCCCAACACCATTATTGATAGATACTAATGTATTTTCAAATTTATTATTATTAATGCTATATGTAACAATAGGATGTGTTGCATCCCAACATCCCATATAAACTGCACCATTGTCAGGAGATGTACTCACCCAACAATTGTTCATATGATAATTATCTCCAATAATTTCAATTGTTTTATTACTACTAATTACATTAGCATCATTAAAGTTATCTCCAACTTTAAGTCCAGTAAGAGTAACGTTGTTCCCTTGAACAAGAATTCCATCAGGGCCGAAGTTTGCTGTTGAATTTGTAGTAATAAATACAGAAGCATTATTAGGATTAGTTACAATATTATCTGTATTATCAAAACCTTGAATTGTTAGATTATCTTTATCTATAAACAACCCAAATTTATGAGGTCCATTAACTCCATATACATTTCGGTTAATAGCTTGTTGTAATAGATAATTTCCAGATTTAATATTTACATTATCACCTATACTTGCAGCATCAATACCATATTGTATTTGAGATCCTGTTTCTAAACCTGTAACATAAACATTATTTGATTTAACTCTTACAAAGCCTGTACGAGTTTGAGCATCTACACTGTGCCAAATTCTATCTTCAATAGCAAATAATTGTGTAAGTGTTGCTGTTGCAGGATTAACACTATTAAAAGTACAATTTCTGGCATCTAAATTATAATTTGAATAATCAACAATATTATATCCCATTGTTAATGGTGCAGGTGAAGTTCCAAATACTTCAGTACCTAAAGCCAAAGCTCCTGTTACATCCATAGCATAATAATTATTATCATTGCCTGATAAATTGTTTCCACCTGTTAATGATACAGCACCACTTTGATATAATAAAATTCCGGCAGCACCCCAATCCCATTCACTTCCAGTCAAATGAAATGAATTTCCACTTATCGTATTCCCATTTATAGTTGCAGTAGCACCACGACTAATTTGCACACCATTTTGTGCAGTAATAGAAGTAGTTCCTGCACCAGTAACAGTATTATTTGTAATAGTAGCCATAGAACCAGTATTGTCTATGACTATACCACCTTTTTGATAATCTTGAATAGTATTATTTGTAATTGTTGCTGAGCCTGAAGTGCTAAAAGCATTTCGTCCAACCTGTATTGCAATACCATTTTGACATCCACTGAATGAATTATCTCTCATTTTGAGAATATGGTTATCATGAATGTTAGCAAAAGCACCATCTCTAACAAATATACCTCTTCCAAAAGAACCGCATCCTGTTGGACCAGGGCCTTGGATTGTAAATCCTGCAATTTCAGCACTAATACCAGCACCCTTTACTAATACAATGTTAGAAAGTGGATCAGATGCAATAGGTAATGTTGAAGGTGATTGAATAATAGCTCCACTTGCTCCTAAAAGATGAATACTTTTATAAATTGTTACTTGTTCTGCATAAGTGCCTGCAGCTACAGTAATAGTATGTGTATCTAAAGTAAGAGGGTCGTCTATTGCAGCTTGTATTGTACAATATTCTATACCTGTATTGATATTTTTAACTGGTCGTGTAGGTATTGCCCATGACGCTGAAATACTATTAAAGACACTTGTATATACTGGACTACCACCGGCTCCTGCATATTCGCAATCACCTGCAACATTACTCCATGTTAAGCTTGTTGTACCTGGAGCAGTTGGTAGTAAATTAAAATGTAAAGTAAATAAGACATCATTATTATTTAATGAAAAACTAGTACCATTACCATCATAACCTAATATAAATTTTCCAGCTATAGCTCCATTTGCAGAAGCTGTAGAAATGTTAGAGTTTAAAGTAACGCTATTATATATTAGTACATTTTGATCGTAATTTAATACAAGAGATATTGCTCCAACATTATTAAAATCTGATACTTTTACCGGCACATCAAATGTACCACCGCAAGTATATGTAGTAGGATCCTGAATAGTAGTTGTAGGTCCTGGAAAAACAGGAGGATTACCAGGTGTTATATAAGTTGCAAATATTAAGTCATATCCTGGATAAGCTGTAAATATATCATTAGAATTATCCCAAGCATCACCTCCTGAATAATAATCGGCTTCATTATAAAAGCCGTTAACACCAAGTTGTACAGCATTAAGTTTATAACCAGAAACCCAAAAAGTATAAATAGACCCTGTAGATAAATAAGGTGCATTAGCATCCGGAATAGATATAGATTTCATTCCCGTACCAGATAAATAACAAGTAGCAGTGTACAATAGAGTCCCAGAATGTCCTGCACCTGTATAAATCGAAATGGTTTGTTGCCCCGATGTATAATTATATACATCTACATCAATTTGTGTTAGTCTACCCGTTTTACCACATGTAAATGATTGGCCACTAGCTGTTGTATTGTCCATCCACCCTAATGTGCCCTGTGGTACATTCTGTTGGTCTAATTGCTGTTGAGCAACAGACGTAAATTGCGTTCCAAACAGCAACGCAATAAAGAGAAAAAGCGTAGCCAATGGCTTTAGCATTTCTCTAATTTGTTTTGTTTTGTAAAACTTTTTCATTGTGTAAAATTATTTGTTAATTAATGTAATTAGTCTTTTATTTTATTTTAAAACTAATCGTAATTTAATTTTTTGTTAAGTTAATAATTTGGTTTCTTATCTCTTTTTGCAGGAGATGATTTGTTTCGCGTTTTCATAATTGTAAATTTTTATTCATAAATGTGTTCAATTTTTATAATACAGGAAATGTTTTAAAAGCCTTTATTCATTGGTTTTATTACAAGCTAAAGGCAACAATGCATCTCTTGCAATTCAGTTTGATAAAAGTATTGGTATGATATGAAACCAGCTGTAAGTTATAAGCCTATAGCGTGTAGGATTTAAATAGTAATTTTTGTAAAGCAAAGCTTACAATAAGAAAGTAAAATCTTACACTTTTAGGTGTCTCATCAAAAGAAGACTATTTTTGATTTATAAGAAGAAAATAAAGCTATACAATATATATTATATAGAGAGGTATTAAATCCACTTTTAACAGATTCCTCACGTTGGTACTTATGACAATATTTTTTAAAAAAAAATTAATACTATGAGTTAGATTAGTATTTTTTGTTGCCTCCTCTTTTCTTTGCGTGTATTATTCTTAGCGTTCTTTGCGAGAAAACATTTTTCTAACGCAAAGTAAATAAAAGGAGAATCGCAGAGTTTGCAAAGGAATTAAGAAAATGTTTTTAGATTACTTCAGTCTGCTACAACATTCATTCGCGATAGCGACATAATAAAAAAGAAAAAGGAGGCAAAACCTCCCTTTTCTCTCTCAAAACCAAATCTCATTGGATAAGAGCTGTTAAATCACCTATTATGTTGAAAGTGTTGGGGCATTTAATATTGACACGTAAATATT
>CAIWDQ010000560.1 GCA_903911455.1 uncultured bacterium | reverse complement strand
GTAAAACAATGTTTACATTTGCATTTTATTGTTTGCTAACTCCAAAAAACAAATACAATGAAAACACGATTAGTCTCAGCATCACTTTTTGTTTTAATTGCAGTTCTATTCACCTCGTGTGACCCAAACTCTATTGATGGCAGTTCAAATTATTGGAATTCTAACACATTAACCCGTTTGCAATTAAATGGCAAAGTAAAAACTCTTACTACCAGTGAGGGAACACAGGTTTCCAATTTCAATCAAGCAGGTTTTATCACAAGTCAGGTTTATACAACCACAAGTGGAACATCGACCACCACTTATAATTATGCTTCCACAGGCGAATTGACAAGTACCGATTTTACTTCAAACATGTCAGGGGCTACTAGTTATTCAACCACCTACACGTATCAAAATACAGATAAATTTATTGTAGTGTTTCCATTTCCAGAGCATTTGATTATGAATGGATTAGTTCCAAATCTAAGTTCATCTGCTGTGAGTGGAACTTATGGAAATAATGTTACATATAGTTTCTCGGGAGATTTGTTGAAAATAATAACCATTTCTTCTAGCTACAAAGACACAGCTTATGTAACATATAGTGGAAAATATCCGGTTTCAATGTCACATGGAGGTAGTTATGCCAATAATATTACCTTTGCTTCAAACGGTATGTTTAAAACTGTTACTTCAGGATATCAAGGTTCTTCAAACACAACAACGAATTATTTTAAATCAGAAAGTAAATTTCTATTGACCGATTCAATTGTTAGCAATTACGGTTCAGAACATTATTTCCAAAAGTATTCCTACGATTCAAATAAAAATGTTACGCGGGTGGTTTATTCTGATGGAACAAAATATGATTATACCTATGTGTTTGACTCACAAGGAAACTGGACATCAAAAACTCAGACTATATCAGGTACTTCCATTGGTTCTTCTTTAGAAACCCGCTCGATCACTTATTGGTAAGTTTCACTATAAATCAACAAAAAAGCTCATTTTGATCTGCACCCAAAAAGTTGGACGGATTAATAATTAAAATTTAATAGGACTGAGTTCGGAACATAACCGGACTTAGTCCTTTTAGTTTCTCTTTGATTCTAAAGTTATTATAGTAATGAATATAGTTTATAAGCTCATATTCGAAGTTTTCTATTGAACTAAATTTCTGTAAATATAGCAATTCTGATTTAAGCAATCCAAAAAAGTTTTCCATAACTGCATTATCTAAGCAATTTCCCTTACGAGACATGCTTTGTACTACTCCTTTATTTTTAAGCATTCTTTGATAAGTTGCATGTTGATAATGCCAACCTTGATCAGAATGTAAAACGAGTTCTGGATCTTTCTTTATGCCTTTCAGCGCTTTACTGAGCATACCTGTAACCATTAGCAAATTTGGATGAGGGCTAATAGTATAACTTATTATCTCTCCATTAAACAAATCCAGAATTGGGGATAGATATCTTTTCTGTCCGAACAATGCAAATTCAGTTACATCTGTCACCCATTTCTTATTGGGAGATGTTACTTTAAAATCTCGCTCAAGAATATTAGGAGCAATCTTGCCTGCTGTTCCTCTGTAAGAACGATACTTTTTGAGTCTTACCTGACATTTTAATCCACTTTCCCGCATTAATCTTTCAACGGTCTTATGATTAATAGATATGGAATTATTGTGCAGTTCCAAAGTTATACGCCTATAACCATATCGACCCTTATTGGCATGAAAAATATCATTAATATGCTTGCGCACAGACTGATATTTATCTGGTGCCCGGAACTGTTTTAGATGATAATAAAACGTTGCACGTGCCATCGACGATACTTTCAATAAATGGGAAAGATCGTGTTTAAGCCTTAATTCTTCGATGGCTTTGGCTGCTTCCCGCTTTCGCGTAATAGCCGTTCCTGAACTAAAGCTCTCACTTTTTTTAAGTAGGCATTTTCTGCTCTTAAATAACGAAGTTCTTCTTCTAATTTCTCTAATTCTGTTTCTGGTTGTTTTTTCTTTGGTCGTCCCATATCTTTTGGTGGGCGCCCTTGCTGTGTTAACTTTAATGAGCTAAATCCTTCTTCTTTCACTAATTTAACCCATTGATAAGCCGCTGATTGACTTATCCCATATTTGAGCGCTACTGACGGGAAAGATAATAAATTTTCTAATACATCCCGCACAACCTGTTCTTTCAAATCAATACTTAACAGCGGCTTTGGTGATTTTTCAAATCCAACAACTCCTTTGGAACGATAAATACAAAGCCATGTTTTTACCACGGTTACACTAATATTCAACATCTTACCAATGTGAGTTGAACCATAACCCTGATTGTATAATTCTACAACCTTCATTTTCTCTGAATAAATGTGTTTCAGATTCTTTCGTTTAATTTTTTCCATAAAAATACCCCAAAAGTTATTTGTCTAACTTTTGGGGTACAGTTCAATCGTTTTCAATATTTAGTTGATAGAACTATTAATTGCACTGATCCATACACAGAATTAGTTTTAGATCCGGATAATGATAAATGGATAAATCAATATTATAATATTTATCCAAATATTCCTACATATCCGGTAGGAAAAACATCAGGTTTAGTTGCAACTTTCCAAACGGCAAAACCTGCAACTACATGGCAAGTGTCTAATTTCACAATGCCCGATAAACAGAGTATGGTGATTTACGAATTGTTATTACGCGACTTTACAAAAGGCCAATCATTAAAAATGGCATTAGATAGTTTGGACTATTTGAAAAATTTAGGGGTCACTGCAGTTGAATTAATGCCAATTCAGGAATTTGATGGAAATAACAGCTGGGGTTACAATCCAAGTCATTATTTTGCCACTGATAAAGCGTATGGTTCTCCTGAAATGTATAAACTTTTTATTGACGAATG
>CAIWDQ010000559.1 GCA_903911455.1 uncultured bacterium | reverse complement strand
GGCGTGTAATTAGGGTTTTGAATTGTGATAATTGTTTGTTAAATTTTACTTATAGTACTTTGAAATTTTTAAATGACATTAGTAAGCTTCCGAAGACTACTTTGAAATTTTAAAACGCAATAAGTAAGCTTCCGAAGACCATTTTGAAATTTTGAAATGACATAAGTAAGCTTCCGTAGACCACTTTGAAAAAAAATAATGCAATGTGGAAGCTTGCAAAGACCACTTGTAAAAAAAATAATGCAATAAGTAAGCTTCCAAAGACCATTATTGAAAAAATGAAAACGAAATGATAGAATGAAAATTTCTATTCCATTTTTGGAAATCATAAAAATTGTATCTTTAATACTATTCTCAAAAAAAATAGAAGAAAAAGTAAATCATCTAACAGTAATTTTAATTTATAAGATAGTAAAAGTACTTTTGTAATTGGTATTCTTAAATTCTCAAATACAAATAGTATTTCGGTAGATATGTTTCAAAAATATTATAATGATGATATCATACTTGATTTTTGTTTTTAAAATTTGAATTATTGAGAATTGTAATTAAAAAATAGGTATTTTGAAAAACCAATGTATCTAAAGGAGCGGAGTGAAGAGTTAAAACTTAGAATATAACCGCTAAGCAGGAAATCGGCTAAGCGGTAAGCATTTTAAACATTATATAATAATAATCTTACCAAGATTAAATTTTAATTCTTAATTATTAATTGTTAATTCTCTTCGCTCACTTACTCCGGCTCTTTCCAGTCGCCGTTTATTTTTATAAGATTAATCAATGCATCAACAGCCAATGCTTCATCAATGTTTTTCTCTATTATTTCTTTGCCTTTATAAAGCGTAATCTTACCATTACCTGCACCCACATATCCATAATGAGCATCAGCCATTTCGCCGGGCCCATTAACAATACAACCCATCACTGCAATCTTTAAACCCTTTAGGTGAGAAGTTCTAAGACGAATCTCCTTCAGTCCATCCTGTATCTTAAACTGAGTTCTACCGCACGAAGGACAGGCAATATACTCTGTCTTAGTAATCCTGACCCCGCATGCCTGCAATACCGCAAGCATCGTATCATTCAGTTGTTCTTTAGTAAAGGAAGGAGCATTAATGCAAATCCCTTCACAAAGCCCATCAATTAGTAAGGATGCAAAATCAGCCGAAGCCTTTATCTGCAAATCTTCCAACACATTTATATCATAATTCTTCTTAACAATAACAGGGTTAAGTATTACATTATTCAGCATGTATGCGAAGGCTTGACGTTCGCTTTTGATGCCATCATTATTAAAACCAAACACAAGAATATCATTATCATTAATAGAATTTAAATCCTCTATTTTAGTAATATTCTTATACTCTTTAGTAACGTCAGCATCATAAACCTCCACCTGATTATTATCCCCAATATTCCCAACTGCAATTGATTTTCTCTTTGTATAATTAAAAGGATCAATAGGATAGTTTATAGTAATATCTTCATTATCTTTTTTATTTTTAGATATCTTTGAAGTAGTAAGCTCAATGATCTTTCGTGCAACGGGAAGTTCAAATTCAGGGTCCTCAGTAAGCGAAACTCTGATAGTATCTCCAATACCATCCTGAAGTAAAGCACCAATACCTCCTGCAGATTTAATCCTTCCATCTTCACCATCACCGGCTTCGGTCACACCAAGATGAATAGGGTAATTCATCCCTTCTTCCTTCATTCTGGCTACAAGCAATCTGGTTGATTGCACCATAACCTTTATATTAGAAGACTTCATAGAGAGAACTATCTCATGAAAATCAAAAGAACGACAGATACTAATGAACTCCATTGCGCTTTCAACCATACCCTTAGGTGTATCACCATAACGACTCATTATCCTTTCGGAAAGCGAACCATGATTAGTGCCAATACGTATGGCAGTATTGTTATGCTTGCAAATATCAATGAGAGGATAAAGTCTGTCGGCAATACGTTTAAGTTCATCACTGTATTCAACATCAGTAAAATGAAACTTCCCTGTATTCCTATCAACATAATTGCCGGGATTAATGCGCACCTTCTCAACAATAGAAGCAGCTACCTCAGCAGCTTTAGGATTAAAATGTATATCGGCTATAAGTGGAGTAGTAAAACCCTTTTGATGCAGAAGCTCTTTAATATTAGCAAGATTAGTAGCCTCCTTAATACCTTGAGCAGTGATACGAACATATTCGGAACCTGCCTCTATCATACGAATAGTTTGAACTACGGTGGCTTTAGTGTCCATAGTATTCGTATTAGTCATCGACTGGATACGAATAGGATTAAGCCCACCTAAAGGAATGTTGCCTATCTTTACTTCTCTTGTTATGAAACGATTGTAAGTAAAAATATCATCAGTATATGATGCTGGCATTGGCATATTTATTTAATGAAAAAAATAAAAAGAAATAAAAAACGGATCAAAAAACTAATGAGTATGTTTCACACCTTTTAGTAAATTAAGTTCCTTAGCTATCTTTTTATTCATATTTAGTAAGTCGTCACTAGTAAGCTTAAGTGGATCTTTTGCACGTGAATATTCTTGTATCAAACGGGCGATGAGCACACAAGCAGTACAAGGATGCTCAAAAGCAATATATATATCCTTATATGGTTCGAAGAGCATATCGGCATATTTCTTAATATCATCATGAGCAAAAGCTTTAGAGACTTCATTTTCATGAACTTTATTAATAATATTAAGGAAAGTACTCTGACGAATATTACCTAAATTGTCGAGCCCCAAACCATACATGCATGAACGGACACCTCCTTCAGGATTAATAGTAAGAGTAGTAGGACTATAATAGCCCTTTATCTTGCAGTGACTCTGATGAACAAGATCAGTTAAAGATGAAGTGAATTCATTCTTCTTAATAATATCATTAACTCCACCCATATCAACCAAATCGTTCACAACAGTCGACATATATTTAAACTCATCTTTAGTTGTATTCTTAATGTAAGTAATAAAAGAATCCAACTTTTTCTGGGTTTCTCGTGTAGCAACCAACTCATATCTTAAACCAACTGTTTCGCATGCATGAACTACCGAAGCGAGTTGCTTAACACCTTCCTTTTCTTTATCAAGTCGAGAGTCAAAACTAATGGCTAATTGAGAAAGACCACTTTGCTTTAGAGTCTTTACTAAAGCTAAAGGAGTAGCAAATCTCTTGTTCCCTGCTAGAAATACAACTTTATTTCCCCAAAAGGAATTTGTAAATAGTCGAGTTGGAATACCATAAGACGAAGCATAATCAATTAGTTCAAAAATGTTGGTCTTACTAAGTAATGCTTCCCCACCGGTAAAATTAATGCCATTGCGAATAATACCTGCAAAGTAAGAATCAGCTATAGTCCTTTTGATCTCTTCAAAAGTTAATTCCTGCCCTGCAAAGCATTGTCTTTGAGTTTTAAGTAAACAATGTGGACATTTAGAGTTGCATTCATATGTAAGCTCAAAGTTTATTGTTTCTGTAAAATGAAGAGGATTATGTTCGTAATGTTTCAGTTTCTCCGCTTTGATCGTTTCAAGAGAAGCAGTATCAACATCTTTAATCATAACAAAACCCATCTCAACAAGTTTGAGAAGGATTTTATCATTAAAAGAATCTTCATATAATATATAACCGTTCTTATATGCAATCTGTATATAATTAACAATTTTCTTGCTGTAAAGCTTAGACATCTCAAGTCTATTCTCCAGCAGTTCCCTCTGTATCAACAGACAGGACATGTTTGTTAGATAAATGATTTTTGTCATTTTTGTTTCCATATCTTTTGCAAATATACGAATTAAATCAAACTTGGT
>CAIWDQ010000558.1 GCA_903911455.1 uncultured bacterium | reverse complement strand
GTTTAGTCACTAACTATGACAACTTCACAACATCTTTTGTCCCTTCTTATTCAAAATTTAACTCCGCCAACGGGTTTAACTAATATCAGCTTTGTCAAAACAATAAATAAATTGCCTACCCCAACCTCAACAGTTTAGCACATCCCGAATATTTTACATATTCAATAGTTCCATCTGCAACGGGTATACCAAATTCTATTCCTGCACTAACTACGATCGTAACGGCCTCATCCAATATAACAGGACTTTTTGCCTGTAAAAATATACCCTCTGCTTCTGTCTTTTTTTGTACCGATACCCATTCTGTAGTGGTAAATACCGGACCGGGCGTTTCTAAACTTTTCGGCAGATAACCATCGCGTTTAGCATCATATATAATATCCGATACAAAACCCAGCATCAGCACAAAACGGTAGAGCGGATTTTTACCGGGATTAATAAAGTTGATGTAGGGATGTAAAGCCGGTATGATCAATTGAACACTGTTATTGTTTCTATCAATTGTACAATCTATAGGCTGCCTTAACACTGTATCAAAAATGATCCTTTTATTCAAACTGAATCCTTCCATCATATATCGGCATAGTGATAACAATACCGAGCGTTTCCCATAATCGCTTATCGTATCGGCATATTCCATCTTTTTGCAAAGGGCGTTGATGCTGCCCGTAAAATTATAATCGGCAAGATGCTTTACCGCAAATATATTTTGTCGGATGTCTTTGCTCATTGCCGCTACCCCTTCCCATTCTTTATTGATCCTTCGGGTATTTTTGAACGAAGGCATTTTTTTGATCTGTGCTTTGGTGGCTCCTCCCTTTGTACGGATAATTATTGTATCGAGGTCTTTCCTAGTATATGCTGATAAACCTCCAATACTGCCTGTAAAGGGCATTACACCTGTTAAACGTGCCATAATTTATTTGTTCTTTAGTTGTGATTAATTGCTATTATATTATAATGTAAATATAGTGTAATATAATTATAAAGTTCATATAAAACATATATAATTCACTATTATTAATAGTAGCTTATAAGTAGCTCATATATGACTTATATGTAGCTTATATGAGGCTTATTGTAGAATCAGGAATATATGTATAACAGGGTTATATAAACTGTCTTGCACCCAAAAAAATGTAAAGCTATATCCAAAAAAGACCGCTTATTCGCTTTCTGAGGGATCTTAAAAATAGGTAAGGTGTTTATAAAGCAGTTTCAAAGTATATAAACATGTTGACAGAAGTGATAAGATCAAAAACTATAAAGCCTCTCCATCCTGATTATTCTTCGTGACTTTTGTTACTCACCATGTATTTGCAGCACCATAGTTTCGCCGCAAATTGAAAGTTAATGAACCGAAGAAAATATTTTATTTCCTTGATTATTACAATTGCAGTCTTTTCTAATGCTTTTATAACAAGTATTTCAGCGCAAGACAATGTAAAGAGTTTAGGTTTGAGTGAAGCAATTTCATCCACATTAAATAATAACAAATCCATTCAATTAGCAAATCTGGATGAAAGTATTGCGGCAAGTAATTACAAACAAACAGAAGCCATTTTTTTACCGCAGGTTGGTTTTTCTTACACAGCGATGAGTACTAATAAT
>CAIWDQ010000557.1 GCA_903911455.1 uncultured bacterium | reverse complement strand
TGATTATGAGCGTGAAAAGATACATAAAATATCTTTCTTTAAACTTAAGTTACATTTTATTGAAAATAATTAAGCGTTATACAATTTAATTGTTTTAATTTTGCCGTTTTAATTTGAATATTTCTTAACAACATATTTAATGTCAAAGAATCTTGTTATAGTTGAATCACCCGCTAAAGCGAAGACTATTGAAAAGTTTTTGGGGAAAGACTTTCTAGTAAAGTCCAGTTACGGACATGTTAGAGATTTGTCTAAAACTCAGATAGGTATTGAAATAAAGAATGGTTTTAATCCTCTTTATGAGATAACACCGGACAAAGTTAAAACGGTAAGTGAATTGAAAAAGCTTGCTAAGGCAGCAGAAGTTGTATGGCTAGCATCCGATGAAGACCGTGAGGGGGAAGCTATCTCATGGCATTTAAAAGAAGCTTTGGGATTGAAAGACGATAAGATTAAAAGAATTGTCTTTAATGAAATCACCAAAACAGCTATTCTTAATGCTATTGAAAACCCTAGAGGTATTGACATCAATTTAGTTGATGCACAACAAGCCAGAAGAGTTCTTGATCGTTTGGTTGGTTATGAAATATCTCCAATCTTATGGAAGAAAGTTAAACCTGCTTTATCCGCAGGTAGAGTTCAGTCAGTAGCTGTACGTCTTATTGTTGAAAGAGAGGATGAGATCAGAAACTTTAAGGTTTCTTTTGCTTATCGTGTCACTGCTATCTTTGATATTAATACACAAGGAAAGAATAATGTATTAACCGCTGAACTATCAAAAAGATTTGAGACCAGGGAGCAAGCTATTAAGTTTTTAACCGACTGTATTAAAGCTTCGTTTACTGTTTCGGATGTTGAAACTAAGCCTGCTAAGAAATCACCTGCTCCTCCTTTTACTACCTCTACTCTTCAACAAGAAGCGAGTCGTAAGTTAGGGTTTCCAGTTGCCAAGACTATGGTTATTGCACAGCAGCTATATGAAGCAGGTTATATAACTTATATGAGAACAGACTCAGTTAATCTTTCTAATCTTGCTATCTCAATGGCTAAAGATGAGATTGAAGAACTTTATGGTAAAGATTATGTAAAGACACGTAAATATACTACCAAATCAAAAGGTGCTCAAGAAGCCCACGAAGCTATTCGTCCTACTTATATGAATAACCAAACTGTGGATGGCGATAGTTCGCAGAAGAGGCTTTATGAACTTATCTGGAAAAGAGCTATTGCTTCTCAGATGAGTGATGCTATACTTGAAAAGACTGCTATTACAATTGATATCTCAAAAAGAGAAGAGAAATTCGTTGCCAGAGGCGAGGTTATTATCTTTGATGGTTTTCTTAAAGTTTATCTTGAATCAAATGACGATGAAGATGAAGAACAAAAAGGATTATTGCCTGCTGTGAAGGCTGGTGAGAAACTTCAGTTAAACGAATCAAATGCTGTACAAAGCTATACTCAACAACCTCCCCGTTATACTGAAGCTAGTCTTGTAAAGAAGATGGAAGAGCTCGGTATTGGGCGTCCTTCTACCTATGCGCCTACTATATCTACCATTCAGAAAAGAGAATATGTGGTGAAGGAGGATAAGATTGGTATTGAGCGTGCTGTTGACGTTATCACTTTAAAAGATAGTCATATTAAAGAGACTACTAAGATAGAGAAATCAGGTTTTGATAAAGGGAAATTATCTCCAACTGATATTGGTACAATTGTTAACAAATTCCTTGTTCAACATTTTGGAAGCATCCTTGATTATAATTTTACTGCTGATGTTGAAATAGATTTTGATAAGATAGCTCAGGGAAAGAAGAAGTGGAATAAAATGATCCACGACTTCTATGTTCCTTTTCATAAGCAAGTTGAAGACACACTTGCAATATCTGAGAGAGTTAGTGGTGAACGTTTGATAGGCGTTGATCCTGCAAGTGGCAATAATGTTTGGGTTCGACTCGGACGCTATGGTGCCATGGCTCAGATAGGTGATTCTAAGAAGGATGAAAAGCCTAAGTTTGCCGGCCTTAAGAAAGGACAAAGCATTGACAGTATCACTCTGGATGAAGCTCTTGAATTATTCAAGCTGCCTAGGGAAGTTGGTAAATTTGAAGATAACGAAATGACTGTTGCCATTGGAAGGTTCGGCCCTTTTATTAAACATGGTGCCAACTTTTATTCTCTTACTAAGAATGATGACCCTTATGATGTTACTAAAGAAAGATGTATTGATCTCATCAAAGCAAAACGTATTGCTAATGCTGCTAAAGATGAGCTTAACAAACATTTCCCTAAGACTCTGGGTGCTCTTGAAGAGATTGATGTTGTTGTGTCTATCGGTAAATATGGTCCTTATATTACTTACAACAGCAAAAACTATCCGGTGCCACGTAATACTGACTTGTTGACTCTTACTCTTGGTGATGCTATTGAATATATTAACGGCACCAAGAAAAAGAATTCCGAAAGGATTATTAAAGAGTTTAGCGATAACGATAATGTGAAGGTTTTGAACGGTCGTTATGGTGCGTATATTAATATTGGTAAGGATAATTTCAAGATACCTAAAGAGATTACACCTGCTGAGCTTACGCTTGAGGATTGTTTGAAGATTGCCAAAGAAAATGGCAGCACTCCTTCTTCAAAAGCTAAGAAGGCACCTGCAAAGAAAAAGCCTGTTGCCAAAACTAAAAAGTAGTAATGATGTTTTATTGTCATTATGTTTGATATAAATAAAATCAGGGAAGACTTTCCTATTCTTAAACAGCAGGTATACAACAAACCGCTTATATATTTTGATAATGCTGCCACCACTCAAAAGCCTAAACAGGTAATTGACGAAGTGGTTAAGTATTATTATGAAGAGAACAGCAACATTCACCGTGGTGTGCATTTCCTTAGTCAGAAGGCTACTACACTGTTTGAGAATGCGCGTAATTATATTAAGGAATATATTAATGCTGAGCATTCGCACGAGGTGATTTTTACCAGAGGGACTACCGAAAGTATTAATCTTGTGGCTTCTTCGTTTGGCAAAAAGTTTATTAATAAAGGTGATGAGGTTCTAATTTCGGCTTTGGAGCATCATGCCAATATAGTTCCCTGGCAGATGCTATGCGAAGAGAAGGAAGCCATCTTAAAAGTTATTCCTATTAATGAGATTGGGGAGCTTGATCTTGATGCTTTTGAAGCTCTTATCTCACCTAAAACCAAAATAGTTTCAGTTGCTCATGTTTCTAATGCTCTTGGAACCATTAATCCCATCAAATACATTATTACTAAGGCTCATGAGCATAATATTCCGGTGATGATAGACGGGGCTCAGGGGATAGCTCACGATAAGGTGAATGTTCAGGATCTTGATTGCGATTTTTATTGCTTTTCGGGCCATAAACTCTATGCCCCTATGGGTATTGGTGTTTTGTATGGCAAAGAATCCTTACTTAATGAGATGCCTCCTTATCAGGGGGGTGGTGAGATGATACAAACTGTTACCTTTGAGAAAACTACTTACAACGAACTTCCTTATAAGTTTGAAGCCGGCACTCCTAATGTTGGTGCTGTTATAGGTTTGCATGCTGCTATGAAATATATTGATAACATTGGCATTGATGTTATAACTAATTATGAAGATGAGTTGTTGAAGTTTGCCACTGTTGAGTTGCTTAAGATTGATGGCGTAAGGATTATTGGCACAGCTCCTCACAAAGCTGCTGTTATTAGTTTCCTTATTGATGATATTCATCCTTACGATGCGGGTACGATTATTGATAGGTTTGGTATTGCAGTACGTACGGGGCATCATTGTGCTCAGCCAGTTATGGATCGTTTTAAGATACCGGGTACTATCAGGGCTTCGTTTGCTTTTTATAATACTAAGCAAGAAATTGACCCTCTTATCAAGGCTATCTATAAAGTTAAGGAAATGTTTAATTAAAGAATTATTATTAATACTATTGTTATGAAAAAAATTAATATGTTGATGGTGGTTTTAATGTTTATAACCACTTCTTTATTTGCTCAAACAAGTAATCAGCTTAAGAGTTTTGATGAATTGATGGCTGCTTTAAAAGCAGGCAAACAGGTTCGTATGGTTGTTTATTACGGTAAGTGCAAACAGATTAGTGATAACGAAGAAAAAGAGAAAGCACCTGATGCAGTGGGTGGTCTTACCCTTGATGTGTTCGAGTATTTTGCCCCTAATGCAGTTAAAAACAAGCAGGCTTTTGTGGTTGCTTCAGCTTCCAAGCTCATTGAGAATCCTAAAGGCGAAGGTTTTGTTTATAATTATGTTAAGATTAAGGTTACCGAAGATAATAAAGTTAAAATTACTGCTAAGTATGTTGATGTGAAGACTTATAATGAGAATATGGACGAGAATTTCTTTGGCGACATCAACGATGGGAAGAACGATAAGCAGGTTTATTTCTATACATTATAAAAAACAATAAAGTTTAAGATGACAATAAAAGAAATAGAAGATCAGATTACTGAAGAATTTCAGAACTTTGATGATTGGATGGATAAATATAACTATGTAATTGAGTTGGGTAGAGAATGCCCGATGATTGACGAGAAAAATAAGGTTGAAAATAACCTTATTGCAGGCTGCCAGAGCAGAGTATGGCTGAGTGCCGATTATACCGACGGTAAAATAATATATAAAGCCGACAGCGACGCAGTTATTACCAAAGGTATTGCTTCTTTATTGATAAGAACTTTATCTGGGCAGTCGCCTCAGGATATTATTGATGCTGATCTGGATTTTATCAATGAGGTTGGCCTAAAGGATCACCTTTCTCCCACACGTTCGAACGGATTGACTTCGATGGTGAAGCAGATGAAGCTGTATGCTCTTGTGTATAAGACTAAATACGAGACAGCTTAACAATATTTTATCTTTAAAATACATAATAAATAACATGGAACTTAACGAAGAGATTAGATTATACACATCACGAATAGTAAATGCTTTAAAAACTATTTATGATCCCGAAATACCGGTTAACATCTACGACCTTGGCTTGATATATGAGATTAAGGTGGATGACAAATTTAATGCTGAAGTCATCATGACTCTCACAGCGCCTAACTGTCCTGTAGCCGAAAGCCTTCCGGTGGAAGTACAGGAAGTAGTTAAGGCTGTTGAAGGCATCAATGACGCAAAGGTAGAGGTAGTACTCGACCCACCCTGGTGCATTGAACTTATGACAGATGAGGCTAAGCTTGATTTGGGTTTCCTTTAGGGAGAGGAAATTAAGAAATACTCTAATTAAGAATTAAAAATTAAGAATTAAGAATTGAGAATACGATAATCGTCATTGCGAGGAGGAACGACGAAGCAATCTAATTAAAAAGAGCTGTTATCAAATAAAAAGATAACAGCTCTTTTGTTTTTAACTTAAGTTCGTATGTTTGCAAAAAATAAGTTTCAGAAATAATTACTAAGTTTGTATTGTAGTAAATAACATTAATAATAATAAATCTGAAACTTATGAGAACACAAAATTACAAATT